>NZ_QSBK01000031.1:241-7355 GCF_003465685.1 Collinsella sp. AF04-24 | reverse complement strand
GCAAAGAAGGCCACTTAATGTGGCCTTCGTCTTGCGCAGGACTGTAGAGCAGGAAACCTTATATCCGGCCCCTCCGTCCGGGGACCGCGCCGTACCAGCTACAGCGTCATGTTTGGATCGGCGTCGACGTCGAACGGCGAGATTTCTCCTCGGTCGAATTTACGGCGGGCAACCTCTGCGATCATGGCGGCGTTGTCGGTGCACGCCGAAAGCGGTGGCACCGTTACGCGGATCCCCTGACGCCCGAGCTTCTTGATCATCATCTCGCGCAGATGCGGATTAGCCGAGACACCACCGCCGATGCAGTATTCCTTGCATCCGGTGGCATGCAGGGCGTTTTTGGCCTTCTTGTACTGAACGTCAAAGACGGCTGCCTCAAACGAGGCCGCTAGGTCGGGCAGGTGAATCGTGCGCCCGGCCTTGGTCTCCTGCTCGATGTAGAGCGTCACCGCCGTCTTGAGGCCCGAAAGCGAGAAGCGATAGTCCCCCCTGCTGTTAAGCGCACGGGGGAAATCGATCGCCTTGGGGTTGCCCGTCTCGGCAAGCTTGGAGATGATAGGGCCTCCGGGATAGCCAAGACCCAGTGCCTTTGCCACCTTGTCGAAGGCTTCGCCCACGGCGTCGTCGAGCGTCTCGCCAAGCACTTCATAGTCGCCCCATGCCTTTACGTGCACGAGCATGGTGTGCCCGCCCGAAACGAGCGTAAAGATAAACGGGGGCTTGAGGTCGGGCTGCGCCAACAGGTTGGCAAACAGGTGGCCCTCCAGATGATTGACGCACACCAGCGGTTTGCCGGCAGCATACGCAAAGCCCTTGGCGAAGGCGACGCCCACTACCAGAGCACCCACCAGGCCCGGACCCTGCGTCACGCCAACAGCGGCGAGTTCGCTCGGCGCGATGGCTCCACCCTCAAGACCAAGCGATGCTGCGGCATCCTCGAGCGCCGCATCCACGACACTCACAATCACCTCAACGTGTTTGCGCGAGGCGATCTCGGGCACCACGCCGCCAAAACGGGCATGGAAATCGATCTGCGTCGACACCTGGTTGGCCAGCATATTGCCATCCGCATCGATAATCGCCACCGCCGTCTCGTCGCAGGAACTCTCGATGGCAAGCACTAGGCGGCGGCGCTCAATTTCGGCACGCTCCCCCTCGGAGCGCCTAGGCGCAGGCAGCGGCCATACGCGCTGCTCTGCCGCCGTCGGCTCGGGCGAGGCATTGTCGACCGGAAGCACCAGGGGCAGCGGAGCCGTCATGACGATGGCATCCTTGCCGGCACCATAATAGCCGCGGCGCCATCCTGCCTCGGTAAAGCCCAGAGCGTTATAAAGCGCGATCGCTCCCTTGTTGTCGTCCTCGACCTCGAGCGAAGCCGTGGTGCAGCCGAGCATCTGGGCATCATAGCTCACATGCGACAGCAGCTTGCGGGCAATGCCCTCACGGCGATGTGCCGGGTCGACGGCGACATCCAGAATCTGCACATCACCGTCCACGACCATACCGCCGGCAAGGCCCAGCAGCTTGCCGTCGTCGTGTGCCACCCACCAACTACGCGGCGCAGCGACGTCCTCGCCCAGTTCGGACAGGAACATGCCCGGCGTCCACGCCTCGTGTCCGGCACCTTCAAAGCAGGCAGCCTCTAGCGCGCTCGCGCCCTCGGCATCCGCCGCGCCCATAGGACGGAACTGCAGATGACGACCGGCGAGCTCATCGGCAACGCCCGTAATTTCGCTCTGTGCACTCTCAGCAAGACCAAGACGCTTGCGCTCGTTTTCCTCGGCATCCGAAAGGCGCGTGTAAATCGGCAGGACGCGAGCCGGGTCGCCGTCACCCGCAGCGTGCGCGAGCAGCAAGCCCTCGCCCGAAGGCCACCACAGGTCGCGCTCCACGCAGCGGGCGGTCTCGTCCTCACCCAGCAGCTTGCCATAGCGCACGAGACCGTCACCGGTCAGCTGAACCTGGTCCCAGTCCGCTGCTCGGCGCCACTCATCGAGCGCCACGGCGGCCTTGACCACGTGTTCGCGCTCAAATTGACGCTCGGGGCCCTCATCGACCAGCATATACAGCGCCGGATATACCTCACCGCGCATAGCATCGGCCAAGATACCAAGCTTGCCGCGCACGCCAGCCTTCCACGCCGTCCAAGCGCAAGCGTCGAGCGTCGACACGCCCAGCAGCGGAGCATTGGCACCGCGCGCGAGGCCCTTGGCAGTGGAGATGCCGATGCGCACACCCGTAAACGACCCCGGGCCGCGGCCGACCACGTAGCAACCAACATCGCTGCGATCCAGACCGGCTTGAGCCAGCATGCCATCAACGGTATTCACGAGCTCAACGTTGGCGTGACGGCGACACATGTGGTCGCCACTCACGAGCTTCGTCTCGCCCGTCTGCCCATCAATCCAGCTTGCCGCGCAGGCAAGCATGTCGGTCGAGGTATCGAGCGCCACCACCAGCGCGTTGTCGTTATGCAAGCTCATCTTGTACAGCCTTATCAATCAAATGGGAAAGCTCCATTGCGCGGTCACCGTGCGCCTCGAGCGTTATCGTTCGCACATCACTGTCGCCCTCATCACGCTTGAGCGTCACCGAAAGATACTCATCCGTCAGCTCGTCTTGGAATTGTTCGCCCCATTCCAGCAGGCAAGCACCCTCATAGCCCAGCACATCGAAAATGCCCGTATCCTCGAGCTCGTAGGCATGCTCCAGGCGGTATAGATCAAAGTGAAACAGCGGAATACGACCTTGATCGTGGACGGCCATGAGCGCAAACGTAGGGCTCGTAACCATATGCCCATCGCCCAGCCCGCGCGAGACGCCCTTGGTAAAGTGAGTTTTGCCCACTCCCAGGCCACCGGTCAGGATGAGCACATCGCCGTCCTCAAGGCACGGTGCAATTAGCTCGCCAAAGTACTCCGTATCGGCAGCGCAAGTCGTTTTGTAAGTACCTACCCCCAGGCGCTCCAGGGACATATATGCTCCTTATTATTCCGAGGCGTCCTCTGGTGCGGGATGTCGCTCCAGATAGTCGCCCAGCATCTTAAAGTCTTCCTCCAGTAGCTCCTGCCACGCCGGATTGCGTAGCGCTGCTGCCGGATGGAACGTGGGCATTACTACAAAATGCCCCATCTGGTGGAACCTGCCGCGCAGCTTAGTAATGCCAATCTCGGTCTTAAGCACAAAGTGCGTCGCGGGGTTGCCGAGCGTCACAATAATATCGGGCCAGATGCTTCGAATCTGCTCACGCAAAAACGGCGAGCAAGCCAGCACTTCCTCGGGACGCGGATTGCGGTTTCCCGGCGGGCGGCACTTAAGCACGTTGGCAATGTAGACGTCTTCGCGTTTGAGCCCCGCCAGCGACAAAATGCCGTTGAGGTCCTCGCCTGCCGCCCCCACAAAGGGCTCGCCCTGCAAATCCTCATTGCGGCCCGGCGCCTCGCCAATAAACATCACGCGAGCGTGGGGGTTTCCCACGCCAAACACGATGTTATGGCGCGACTGGTAAAGCTGGCAAAGGTGACAATCGCCCAGAACGGCCTCGATCTCCTCGAGTGCGACCTCACGCGGCGCCTGATGGCTATGGCCGGGGATGTGCATGACGCCCATAGCGACTCCTACACGTAGACTTTGTCGAGACGCATACCAAAGCCGCAAGCGACCTCGTAGTTAATCGTGCCGCGTAGGCGCGCCATCTCGTCCATGGTAATCTCGGCATCTCCATCGCGGCCGACAATGATCATCTCGTCACCATACTCGGCCTCGGGAATCTCATGCGCCGGGTTGGACTGAATGGCGACCATAAACTGGTCCATGCAGATATTGCCCACCTGACGCACACGCTCGCCGCGATACAGCACGTCCATACGATTGGAAAGCGTACGCGAAAGGCCATCGGCATAACCGATCGGAAGGGTGCAGATCTGAACGCGCGTGCGCGGTACGCGGTAGGTAAAGCCGTAGCCCACGCCCTCGCCCATCGCAGGATGCGCCACGCGCGTCACACGCGCGTGGACGCTCATGACGGGATCAAGCTGCATCACGCGACCACTCAGCTCACATGGCTGCAGACCATACAAACCGATGCCGGCACGAATCATGTCAAAGTGCATTGAAGAATCGAGCATCGAGGACGGCGTATTGGCACAATGCACGATACCGCATTCAAAACCTGCGTCCTTAATGGCCTGAACGGCCTCGGTAAAACGCTGGCACTGCAGCTTGTAGTCCCAACCCGAAGGTTCATCGGCCGTGGCGAAGTGCGTAAATACGCCGTCGCACTGAATACCGCGATGGAAATTAATACCGCGGACAAAGTCGAGCACCTGCGTGTAATGTACGCCAATGCGGTTCATGCCCGTCTCGATGGCGAGATGATACTTGCCCACCTTGCCCGCCGCGACGGCACATTCGCCATACGCAAGAGCAAAGTCAGACGTATAGACCGAGGGCATGATATCAAACTCGAGCAACGTCGGAATAGCCTCGATAGGCGGCTCGCTTAGAATCAGGATGGGCTTAGTAATCCCGCCCTGACGGAGCCCAACGCCCTCGTTGACCGTCGCCACGGCAAACATGTCGGCACCGGCCGAATACATGATCTTGGCACACTCAACAGCTCCATGACCATAAGCATCGGCCTTGACCACGCAGCACAGGCGCTGACGCGGATTCAATAAGTTCTTATAGGCTCTCGTGTTGCGACGGAGCGCCCCGCGGTCGATCTCGACCCAGGACCAGCGCGTCAAATCGGCTTTATTCATGATTAGTCATCCGACCCTTCGTCCATGATTCCCAGATCTTCGAGCGCATCCTTTGCCGCCAGCTCCATGGCAGGACCGATCAAGTCGATAAGATCGGTCGCGATAACGCTCTTCTCACCATACTCCGTCGCCGCAGCAAAACCGGCGTAGCTGTGAAGTGCGACGGCGTACGAGTACAGCAGCTCCCAGCGATCCATATCGTCACGCATAGTTGCCAGCGTGCCGGCAAGGATGCCAGCGAGAACATCGCCGGAACCGGCAGTCGCCAACGATGCCGGGCCCGACAGCGGCAGGAGCACGCGCTCAACACCGCAAATAGCCGTCGTTGGCCCCTTGGCGATGACGACAAGGTTATCGGAGCCCGCAGCCCAGACAACCTTCTGTGCGGCAGCGATTGCCGTCCCCAAATCGTTGACCTCGTCACCGGCAACCAAACGTGAAAGCTCACGATAGTGCGGCGTCATGACCAGCGGTTGCTCACGGCGATACATCTCGGGATTACTGTCGATACCGTCAATCGCAATCTTAGAGAGACAGTTGAGCGCATCGGCGTCCAGGATAAGCGGAACGTCGAGCTCAAGTAGGCCAGAAACCACCTGCATAGCGCCGGCGGATGTCGTCATGCCCGGTCCGCACAAAACGCAGCTGTACTTCTTAGCAATCTCGCATACCGTCATGCGCGCTGCGGCGCCAAAGGAGCCACGGGAATCGGAGGGAATGGCGAAGACTGGAATAGACGGAAGCGCCATGCGAATGAGATTAGCGCAGGCATCGGGCGTTGCGACGGCGACATATCCAGCACCGGCACGTGCCGCGGACTTAGCGGCCATAATAGCGGCACCGGGATACTGTGCCGAACCAGCAACGATGAGCACCGAGCCACGAGAATACTTATCGATATTGCTCGGCAGCGGTGCAAAATAGTCAACAAGGTCACCGGGCTCAACGATCTCGGCAGCATGATCCACGTCGTCGATCACCTCGTCAAGGCGATCGTACAGACCCCCGCATACCAAGTCGCCGGCATACTCGGGGCCATCGGCGCTATACAAACCAATCTTAGGAGCAATCATCGTCACGGTGCGCTCGGCGCGAATGCAATCATCATCGACCACGCCCGTCTCGGCGTTGAGGCCCGAGGGAACATCGATAGAGACAACGCGGTCGGCGTTTTCGTTTACAGTAGGAATCCAAATGGAGAACGGCGCACGCAGATTCCCGTGGAAACCGGTACCAAAAATGGCATCGACAACAACATCGGCCTTATCGATCAAAACCTCGAGTTCATCACGCGAGGGGCCGACGCAAACGTGCACATCGCGGCCGGCAGTACGACGAGCAACATGACGTGCCAGAGCAGCAGGAATCTCATCCGGTTCAACCGGAGAAACGATATCCACGTCCACACCCTTATGGCTCAGGATATCGGCGGCAACCCAACCGTCGCCGCCATTATTACCAAAACCGACCAAAACGAGAACCCGATCGGGATTGAGCTTCAAGACCTCGTTAGCGGCAAACTCACCCGCTAGCTCCATAAGCTCGGCCTTCGAAGTCCCTTCGCGTTCGATGATATCCTCGAGACGAACGACTTCTTCGGTACTCAAAACCGGTTTCATCTATGCTCCTAGCGTATCTTGCGAAGCATCGCCCAGGTGCTCCGTCAATGCTGAATTCTGCAGCTGCTCGAGCTCATCTAATACAGAGCGAGCCTCTTTAAATGTCTGCGCAACGCGTTTCTTGGTGCTCACCTTTTCATCTTTTGGCTTAGGCCGAGCATCTTCGGTAATCGCGATGGCATTCGCAACGGCCAAGTCTCCCGTAAGCGTAATGGAAAGAGCGACCTCAACAACGCCCAGTTCTTGAGCGATCTCGAGAGCACGGCCCGAAAGCAGCGCCTTCGGTTTGCCGAGTTTATCACGCGTTACCGAAACATCCTTGCGACCCACGCCTTGACTAAAACCCGTGCCGAGAGCTTTAAGCACCGCCTCGCGCGAAGCAAAGCGGCTCGCATAGTGAGCAGCGGGACGCGATGATGCATCGCAATACGCACGCTCTTCTTCGGTAAACACACGCCGAGCAAACGACGGCGTCTTTTCAAGAATTGATTTCATGCGGGAAATCTCGACGATATCAACGCCGATACCAGCTTCAGCCATGTTCACCTCCATATCGCACAGACTAAGTTATTGTAGCCCGTTCGCAGAAGATGCGACAAACGAGGGTTACAAAACACAGCTACTATGTGAGACAAATTGCCCGAGATACAAAAAAGGGGGAGGCCGCGAGGCCTCCCCCTTCTTCAAGTCATCCGACGGCTCGGTGCCGTCCACCGGTCAGCGGCGCCCTGG
>NZ_QSBK01000031.1:0-231 GCF_003465685.1 Collinsella sp. AF04-24 | reverse complement strand
GACGGCTCGGTGCCGTCCACCGGTCAGCGGCGCCCTGGCCTCCCACGGGCTGGCCCCGCAGTACTCTCGGCGCGATGGGGCTTAGCTTCCGGGTTCGGAACGGGACCGGGCGTGCCCCCCATGCTCTGGCCGCTGACCGGTGGGCGGCGCCCACCGTTACGGTGTCCGGGTGTCTACTCACGTGCCCTGGGGGCCGCATGGCGTATAGGAAAGGTCTGACTCGGGGGCATC
>NZ_QSBK01000030.1:0-8585 GCF_003465685.1 Collinsella sp. AF04-24 | reverse complement strand
GCAACGCGTTGCGCTGAGTCCTGAGGCTGTTGCAATGAAAATGAGAATCAAGGGAGAATCAAGGGAGGTGCAGTGACAGAAAAAATTTATCTTAACAGGGTTGCTTTTGGGAATTTGATATGCTATACTATAAAAAAATCCAAGCAAAGGAGTTTATCAATATGCGGCAAGGTATTCTTAAATAAAATTTGATAATGGGAACAAAGACAAACGTCCTCAAGGAGAGGGCTTGGTTTTTGTACCCAATTTAAGAATACTTTTGCCTTTTCATTTCATATCGTGATAGACAACGGCCAGCCTTGGCCGCAGTTTTCATGTGTGTCCTACCTATCATCCCCAGCGGTAAAAGTATTTGTCGCTGGGGATTTTTGCGCCCTTCTGGGCCTTGTATGGAGGACAATCATATGAAAATCATCAATATTGGCATTCTTGCTCATGTAGACGCAGGTAAGACGACCTTGACGGAGAGCCTGTTATATACCAGCGGAGCAATCGAGGCGCTCGAGCCGTGGGAACAGCGCGAGATCATGCGCTTGGTCGGTAAGTTCTCCCATGTTCTTAACGAAGAGTGCGAGGCATTTAAACGGCAAGTGGCCGCCGAGAACGAGGCTGACGATAAGGGCGAAGGGGAGACATGCGACTCTTAATGAGATTTATGAGGCCGTATCGCGGGCTGATTGCGGTGACGCTGTTTGTACTGCTGATAGATAACGTCGGCACGCTGCTGGTGCCTACAATGTTGGCGAATATGGTCAATACTGGTATCACGACGGGCGATATCGACTACATCTTGCGCAACGGCGTGTATATGCTCATCGCGACCGGCATGGCCAGTGGCGGCGCGGTGCTGGGCTGCTATCTTTCGGCCCGTCTGGCGGCCAATGTGGCCTGCGACATTCGCAACGCCATCTACGATAAGTCGCTCGAGCTGTCCGCCAGCGACTTTGAGCGCTTTGGTACGGGTTCGATGATCACGCGCTCGCTCAACGACATCAACGTGATCCAGCAAGCGATCCTGCAGACGATTCAGCTGGTGTTACCGGTGCCGTTCTTGGCCGTGGCGGGCATCATCTTTGCCTGGTTTATCGATCCTGCCATGGGCACGCTGCTGGGCGTGGTCGTTGCGATCTTGCTGGTGGCGGCGGTCTTTACCGTTGCCAACGCCGCGCCGATCTTTATGCGCCTGCAGAGCTTTATCGACCGCATGAACGTGGTGCTGCGCGAAAACATCGTGGGCGTGCGCGTCATCCGTGCATTTAACAAGGAGCGCCACGAGGAGCAGCGCCTGGACGAGGTGTTTAGCGATTATGCAGCCAATGCCATCAAGGTCAACCACCTGTTTGTGGGTCTCGATAGCTCCAGCTTCTTTTTGATGAATATCGCCGAGGTGGCGGTGCTGTGGGTGGGCGGCAACCGCGTGGGCGTCCATGCTATGCAAATCGGCAGCATCTCGGCCGTGCTGGAGTACGCGATCCTGATCCTGTTCTTTGTGATGATGGCGCAGGTGGTGGTGCTGACGCTTCCGCGCGCCGCGGCGTGCCTCAGCCGTGCACAGCAGGTGCTCGAAATCGAGCCGAGCATCGTGGACGGTAAGGCTACGCTGGGCGACGGGACACCTGAGTCCGCAGATGGGGCCGACACGGTGGCCGTGTTCGACCATATGTCATTCCGTTTTGATGATGCCGACGAGGACACCCTGTACAACCTGAGTTTTGCCTGCCGCCGCGGACAGACGACCGCGATCGTGGGCTCGACGGGCTCGGGCAAGTCAACGGTGGCCAAGCTCTTGCTTCGCTTCCACGATGCCACGAAGGGCGCCATTCGCCTAAACGGCGTCGATCTGCGCGACCTTTCGCAAGACGATATCCGCGGGCGTATCGCCTATGTGCCGCAGAAGGCATGGCTGTTCTCGGGTACGGTGGCGAGCAACCTGCGCTTTGGCAACGAAGACGCGACCGAGGCTGACATGCTCCATGCGCTGGAGGTTGCCCAGAGCACCTTTGTGTTCGACCAGCCCCAGGGGCTCGATACGCCGGTGGCCCAGGGCGGCACGAACTTCTCGGGTGGTCAGCGCCAGCGCCTGGCGATTGCCCGCGCACTCATGAAGCACGCTGATCTGTATATCTTCGACGACAGTTTTTCGGCCCTGGACTTTAAGACCGATGCGGCACTGCGCCATGCGCTGCAGGACGAGACGTGCGATGCCGCGGTGCTCATCATCGCCCAGCGCATCTCGACTATTTTGCATGCCGATCAGATTGTGGTACTCAAAGACGGTGAAGTCGTGGGCCTAGGCACGCACGACGAGCTCATGGAAACCTGCGAGGTGTACCGCGCTATCGCGGAATCGCAGATGAAGGGAGGTGAGTAGCATGACCGAGGAGCTCAAGAAGTGGAGCATCGCCGATGACGCCGCGGCTGCAGAGACAGTCGAGGAGACGGGCGCCACGCCCGACCTGGAGGAAGACGCCAAGGCAGCGGCGGAGCGCGAGGCTCGCCGCCAGGCACTCTACGAGGAAAACGAGCGCGCCGAGGACGGGCGCGCCCGCGCCGAGGCGGAGCGCATGCGCGACGTTGACGACGAGGACGAGGACGAGACGCCCCGCGACACCTGGGCGACGGTGCGCCGCCTGTGGAGCGAGGCCGCCGGCGACCATTGGCGCTTCTATATCGTGTTCGCGAGTATCGTGTTCTATGCCATCTTTAACACCGCGGCGCCGGCTTACAGTGCCCGCGTGATCGATGAGCTGTGGGGGCACATGAAGCTGGCGTTTGCCAACAACGCTACCTTCAGCATTACCTGGGAGAACTGCGGCAGGACCATCTTTATCTACTTTATGATCTGGACCGCCGCCGCCTCGTTCTACGCACTCCAGAGCTTTTTGATGTCGAGCGTTGCCGAGCGCCTCAACCTGCGCCTGCGCAACCGCATCGCACAAAAGCTCAACCGTCTGCCGCTTGCCTACTTTGACGCGCATCGTCCCGGCGAGGTCGTCAGCCGTGCGACCAACGACTTGGACAAGATGTCCGAGAGCATGCAGCGCGGCCTGCTGCAGATTCTGGTGTCGATCGGTACCGTGGTGGGCGCCGTGAGCGTGATGTTCGTGTTTAGCGTGCCGCTCACGCTCGTTTTTTTGTTCTTTACGGCGCTTTCGCTGCTGGTGACGAAGGTCGTGTCGCGCCGCACGCATGATGTGACGGGCGAGCGCCAGGAGTGGGTGTCCAAGATTACGAGCGCGGTCGAGGAGGGCTACTCGGGCCGTCTGGTGATCCGTGCGTTTAACCGCGAGCGCCAGAGCTCTGCCGAGGTGCACGAGGCTTCGAAGGAGCTGGCGCGCGTGAGCACCAAGGCCGACTTTATGATTAACGCCGTCGGCCCCGCGGTGCGCTTTATCGGCCGTTTGGCGCAGATCGTGATCGCGCTGGTGGGCTGCAGCATGCTGGTTGCCGGGCATATGACCGTCGGCGTGTTCCAGGCGTTCTTCCAATTTATCAACGAGGCGTCCGAGCCCATGACGGAGCTGTCGTTTACCTTTAACTCGCTGCAGAGCGCACTGGCGAGTGCAGAGCGCGTGTTCGACCTGCTCGACGAGCCCGAGATGGAGGCCGATCCGTTGCCGGTGGCCGCCGCCAAGCTGCCGGGCAAGGTGGAGGGCCGCATCGCTTTTGAGCATGTGCGCTTTGGCTATTCGCCCGACAAGCCGCTTATGCGAGACGTGTCGTTTACCGCCGAGCCGGGTCAGAAGATCGCCGTGGTGGGAACCACGGGTGCGGGTAAGACCACGCTCATCAACCTGCTCATGCGCTTTTACGAGATCGACGGCGGCCGCATTACCCTCGACGGCGTGGACACGAGCCGCATGGACCGCGGCGAGCTGCGCCAGCAGTTTGGCATGGTGTTGCAGGACGCTTGGCTATTTGATGGCACCATTGCCGAGAACATCGCCTACGGCTGTCCCGAGGCGACGCGCGAGGAGATTGTCGCGGCCGCACGTGCCGCACGGGTCGACTTCTTTGTGCGCACTATGCCGCAGGGCTACGACACGCGTGTGGCTAACGATGCCGAGAGCATCAGCCAGGGCCAACGTCAGCTGCTGACCATCGCGCGCGTGCTGCTCAACAACCCGGCGATCCTCATCCTGGACGAGGCGACGTCGAGCGTGGACACACGCACCGAGCTCGCCATCGGCCGTGCTATGGATGCGCTCATGCGCGGGCGCACGAGCTTTGTGATCGCGCACCGTCTGTCGACGATCGTCGATGCCGACCTCATCCTGGTCATGGATCACGGCAATATCATCGAGCAGGGTACGCACAAGGAGCTGCTGGCTGCCGAGGGCGCTTATGCCGACCTCTACCTAAGCCAGTTCGCATAAGGTGACAAAGGGTCAGTCCCGCATGTCACATCGAAAAGAAGGCGCGCCGGGAGCGGATTCCCTGGCGCGCCTTTTGTGTTGGCGTTCATGCTGTGGCGGTTGCCCGCGGCCCTAGCGCTCGTCCACGAGCTTGGCGACGAGGGCTTTGAGCTCGGCCACCTCTTGCTCGAGTTCCTTAACGCGACGGGCGTTTTCGGTGATGCCCTGACGGTTGAGGGCGCTCTGCTCGGCGGCATCGTCGGGCATGTACTCGCGATGCTGCTTGGCGTCGAAGCTCTCCTCGAACACGCGGCAGCCGTTGCGCTTGATGATGCGCCCGGGCACGCCCACGACGGTGCAGTTGTCGGGCACGTCCTTGACGACGACCGAGTTGCCGCCGATCTTGACGTTGTTGCCGATGTGGATGTTGCCAAGCACCTTGGCGCCCGTGCCCACGGTGACATTATTGCCCAGGGTGGGGTGGCGTTTGCCGGTCTCGTTGCCGGTGCCGCCGAGCGTGACGCCCTGGTAGAGCACGCAGTTGTCGCCCACGATGGTAGTCTCGCCAATAACGACGCCCATGGCGTGGTCGATAAAGAAGTGCTTGCCGATCTGCGCGGCGGGATGAATTTCGACGCCGGTGATATGGCGGGTTAACTGCGAGAGCACACGGGCAAGCGATCGATGGCCGTGTTCCCACAGCCAGTGTTCGGGCACATGATTCCACTTGGCGTGCAGGCCGGGGTAGGACAGGAAGATGACCAGGCCATTTTGCGCGGCAGGATCCTGCGCCTGGACGGTCTTGATGTCCTCGCGAATGGTGTTGATAAAGCTCACCGGCCGCCCTCCCTTAGCGCCATGGCAATGCGATTCAATAAAGTATAGCGATTCGCTAGGGATTAGGAAGGGTAATCTTGGCGGCTTTGCGCGACAGGTGTCAGTTATGCAAACTTGCTGGTAATGAAGTAAGACTTTTGAGGGGTTTGGCCCGTGCTCGCGCCGCAACCGTATACTGGTCAACTTGGACGTGTCCGCGCCCACAACTGAGAGGTTTTACTTCATGGGTTTCATCAATTTTATCGCCGAGCTGCTTAAGGATCCGCGCACTGCGATCGCCAGCTGGATCGCCGCCGGCCCGCTCATGGCCTACGGCTGCGTGTTCCTGATCATCTTTATCGAGACGGGCGTGGTGTTCTTCCCGTTCCTTCCCGGCGACTCGCTGCTGTTTGCCTCGGGCTTCTTTGCCCATAACGGCGGCTTTAACATCGTGGCGCTTCTGGCCACCGCATGGGCCGCAGCCATCCTGGGCGATCAGTGCAACTTTATGATCGGCCACTTCTTTGGCCGCAAGATCATCGCCTCGGGCAAGGTAAAGGCCATGACGCCCGAGCGCATCAAAAAGTCCGAGGATTTCCTGGATAAGTGGGGCCATCTGGCCATCTTCCTCGGTCGCTTCTTCCCGTTCATCCGCACCTTTGTGCCTTTTATCGCCGGCATGGGCGGTATGCACTGGCGCAACTTTGTCATCTTTAACGTGCTGGGTGGCATTACCTGGTCGACAGTCTTTACGCTGCTGGGCTACTTCTTTGGTGGCATTCCGTTTGTGCAGGAGCACTTTGAGCTGCTGATCGTAGGCATCGTCGCCGTGTCGATCATTCCGACCGTGGTCGGTTTGGTTAAGGCAAAGCTCGGTAAAAAGAACGCCTAGTCCGAGCTTGTTTTCGGATGTTAATTCCAAGGCCCGTCATCGGATTCGATGGCGGGCCTTTTGTGTTGAAGGCAAATGAAAATACTTTACTTAGTTAAAGAAAAGCGTTTTATCCAAGGCGTGCGGGGAGTACAATCACCTGCATGCGAATCGACGCGCCATCGGCTTTGATGCTGCCCGCGTGTCCTGCCCGGCTCTACGCTCCGGGTATGCGACGTTGCGACGCGGCCTGCTTCGGTCCTTGCGTGCGGGTTCGCGAGTATGCAACCGCGTATGTAAGGAGCGACATATGACTGTCGAGAAGAAAGATATCGATTGGGGTAGCCTCGGCTTTGGCTACATGAAGACCGATTACAGCTACGAGGCTCATTGGAAGGATGGCGAGTGGGACGAGGGCGGCCTGACCACCGACCACACCCTGCACGTCTCCGAGTGCGGCGGTATCTTCCACTACTGCCAGGAGGTCTTTGAGGGCCTGAAGGCCTACACCGCCGAGGACGGCAGCATCGTCTGCTTCCGTCCCGACATGAACGCCGAGCGTATGTACAACTCCGCCCAGCGTCTGGAGATGCCCCCGTTTCCCAAGGATAAGTTTGTCGAGGCCGTCAAGCAGGTCGTCTCTGCCAACGCCGCATGGGTTCCGCCCTTCGGTTCCGGCGCAACCCTGTACGTGCGTCCATTTATGATCGGCTCCGGTGACGTGATCGGCGTTGCTCCCGCTCCTGAGTACACGTTCCGTATTCTCGTGACCCCGGTCGGTCCGTACTTTAAGGGCGGCCTCAAGCCTGTCAAGCTGCGCGTTTCCGAGTACGACCGCGCCGCACCGCACGGCACCGGCAACATCAAGGCCGGCCTCAACTACGCCATGTCCCTCAAGCCCACGATGGAGGCCCATCGCGAGGGCTATGCCGAGAACCTGTATCTCGACTCCGAGTCCCGCACCTATGTCGAGGAGACCGGTGGCGCCAACATCCTGTTCGTGAAGGAAGATGGCACGCTTGTTGTCCCGCAGTCGCACACCGACTCCATTCTTCCCTCCATCACCCGCCGTTCGCTCGTTCAGGTTGCTCAGGACCTGGGCATGACCGTCGACCAGCGTCCCGTCGAGTGGGCCGAGGTTAAGGCCGGCACCTTTGTTGAGTGCGGTCTGTGCGGCACCGCTGCCGTTATCTCCCCGGTCGGCGAGATCGACAACAAGGTCTACGGTGCCGACGAGACTGTGACCTTCCCGGCTGGCTACACCGAGATCGGTCCTGTGATGAAGAGGCTCCGCGAGACCCTGACGGGCATCCAGTCTGGTGCTGTTGAGGATAAGCACAACTGGGTTTACACCGTCGCGTAAGCTGTCTTAGCTGTCCGGGCCGAGGGCGACCTTCCTTTCCGGCGCGTCCTCGGGCCTGCGTTACCTCGGCGCTGCCGTTACGGGCAAAATAGATCTGAAAAAAGATGGCGCGCGGCCTTTTAGGCCGCGCTTTTGTTTTGCTTCGTGCCATGTGGGGGCGGTGGCGACGTGCATTTTTGCGAGTATTCTGCAATCGAAGGCCCCTGCATACCGACGTTCGGGCAAAAATCCGTGCTCGTCGATGCTTTTCGCGAATAATAGGCGGGGTTATGGGCCGACAGCACTTGATTTGCAGGGATATTCGCGGTCTTTGGCCTTCGTCATGGCGCCCGATGCTCTTGGTTATGTTGAATACTCCCAAAAATGCACGGCGCTTAGAGGGGGACCTACGCGAAAAAGGAAACCGCTCCGTCGAAGTATGCATTCGACGGAGCGGTTTATGCATATAGCCGATTCAGGATGCGTTGCCAACTTGTTAGAACTTGACGGTCGGTGCCTGGCGGGCGGCCTCGGCTGCCTCAAAGCCCTGGCGCTCCTTAAACTGGAAGATGCCGGCAAAGATAACGGCAGGGAACGTCTGGATGGCGTTGTTGTAGCTAAGCACGCAGTCGTTGTAGCTCTGGCGCGCGTAGCTCACCTTGTTCTCGGTGTCTTCGAGCGTGGCTTGGAGCTGCGTAAAGTTGGTGTTCGCCTTAAGATCGGGGTAAGCCTCGGCCACGGCGAAGAGCTGGCGCAGGGCGCCGGTCAGCACGTTGTCGGCTTCCATCTTGGCTTCGGGCGTGGTGGCGCTCACAGCGGCGTTGCGCGCGTTGACCACGGCGGCAAGCGTGTCCTGCTCGTGTTTAGCGTAGCCCTTGACGGTCTCGACTAGGTTAGGGATCAGGTCGTTGCGGCGCTGCAGCTGCGTGTCGATGTTCTGCCAGGCGTTATCAATGCGATTGCGCTTGGTGACCATGTTGTTGTAGATGCCAGCGATGGCGCAGACAATCACAACGACAACAACGATACCGATGATGACGGGAATCATGGTGTCTCCGTTTCGAATGGCCGCGGCGTTTTCCGCCGGCTGCCGTTGGTGTAACGCTACTAGTATACCCGCAACCTTTGGCGATACCGAACTTTCCGGTGGTTGATTTTCAATCTCAACGCAACAGCCTGAACGGGTCCCGCGTTTCCGCAG
>NZ_QSBK01000003.1:0-130508 GCF_003465685.1 Collinsella sp. AF04-24 | reverse complement strand
CGCCCCGGGGACCGGGGGCGCGGCCCTCGCCGTATGGTTTCCCCGGGCGGTTACTTTGGCGAGCCCGCCCGGGAAGGATGGAGGAGATGACCGTGCCCCTGGACACAGTGAATGATATACGGTCGATGGATGCCGCCGAGCGCTCGAGGTCCGAGATCGCCCGAGTGCTCCACGTGAGCCGAAACATCGTGGCGAAGTACGCCACCCACTCGTTGAGCCATTGGTAGAGAGTCTGCCGAGAGGGGTACCCCGACTTGCGGGTCGCGTGCATGACGGACACTCCGCATTCCTCGACCGTCTCGACGGTCTTGCGCTTTTCCTCTTCCGTATAGCTCGTTATCTGCGAACTCCTATCCGGACCGGTTCGGTCCAACTATTTGTCCGCGCCCCCATCTCAGCAATCTAGCAATGCATTCACAGAGTTCCATAAAGCATCCAATAGGTTATCAGCAGATTCTTTCGTCAAGCCCTTCGCAAAGAGATACACCTTGAGCTTAGGCTCAGTACCACTCGGACGAACAAGTACACGAGACCCGTTCGAGAGTCTCCACTCAAGCACGTTGCTCGGCGGCAGTGTTTGAACGGGCTCGTCGGGTAGCGAATTCACTATTGGCATAGGCGCACCCGCTTTGTAGTCAATCACATGGTCAACTGTCAAGTTGGCGATCTCGGTAGGAGCTCCCGCGCGAAATCTGTCCATAAGCGCAGCCATTCGCTCGGCACCGTCGACACCCTCGAAAGCTCTCGTTAACTGCTTGCCAGACCACCAGCCGTAGCGGTCATACAAGCGTGCCATGGCATCGACCAGATCAAGCCCATCGGCCTTCAGGTTCGCGGCCATCTCGCACACGAGCATACACGCTTCGATGCCGTCTTTATCGCGCACGTGCGTTCCAGACAGATACCCAAGGCTCTCTTCAAGGCCGAACAGGAAATCTCCCCGTCGACCATCCTGCTCAAGGAGCCCGATCTGCTCACCAGTAAACTTAAAACCCGTCAACGTGCGTCTGAGCTCTAAGCCATACCCATTTGCCACATCATCTGCCATGGGCGTTGAAACAATCGTGGTGACAGCAACTTTTCGGTCAAGCCCCTCCCTCGAAGCAGCCCGTCGAGCAAGCCAGTCCAGCAATAACACGCCAACCTGATTACCCGATAGCGTTATATATTCACCGCCATGGCGAACAACAACTCCCACTCGGTCAGCATCGGGATCCGTCGCCAAGGCAAGGTCGCATCTCTCTCGGCTCGCGAGATCAATAACAGCCTCCATGGTCTGCGGAACCTCGGGGTTAGGCTTAGGACACGTTGGGAAGTCACCGTTCGGCTCGGCCTGTTCCGCAACGACATGAAATGCTCCCATACCCATATTGCCAAGCACGCGCTGCACACACACAAGGCCGGCACCGTTGAGCGGAGTATACGCGACTGATAGGTCACTGCAATCAACGCCCTGCGAGCACGAGAGCGTAGAGCTGACATAACGGTCTAAGACATCTCCACTGGCCCACGCAGTCAAACCAGATTCAATTGCCGCATCGAAAGGCTCCGCGCAAACATCGTCAAAAATATCAACCGAATCGATGGCAGCCTGAATTTGCCGGCACATCTCTGTTGTCGCCTGGCAGCCATCGGGTCCGTAGACCTTGAATCCGTTGTACTCAGCCGGATTATGCGAGGCGGTAACGACAATGCCCGCCGAGCAGCCGAGGTCTCGGACAGCGAACGACAGAACTGGCGTGGGAGAGGGATGCCCGAATACCACGGAGCGAATTCCGTTTGCAGCGAGCACCTCAGCGGCACGACGAACGAATTCCGGGCCGCCGTGGCGCGAATCCCGTGCAATAACAACCAGCGGCTCATCAACCTGCGAGTTGAGCCAATTGGCGAGACCCTGAGTAGCCTTACCCACCGTCCACACATTCAACCGGTTTGGGCCCATACCAATCTTAGCGCGCAAGCCACCAGTACCGAAATGGAGGTTGCGAGCGAACGCGTCCTTTAGAAGCTGAGGATTAGACGCGAGGGCATTCAGAGCCTCCCGATCCTCATTACCGTCCATCACTTCCAGCCAGCGATCAAATTCGTTTTCGATAGATACGTCGTTCACCGTCATTCCCCCGTCGATGAGTCCATAACCCTAATTGATTACAAGATGCGAAGAGCTTATACCTCTATGAAAATCTCACTGATTTCCTTGCGGTGACTATACGGAACCATCGTGCAATCCGGGTAGTAACCGGCACCCAAGACAACCGCGATGCGCTCGCTGTCCTTAAGGTTCAGCAGCTTGGAAATAGCCGCCTCCTCGGCACCGGTATTCCCCCACTGTAGGAAACACGACCCGATTCCCTTGAAGTGGAGAGCGTCGGCGAACCTCATGGCAACAAGGCCCGCATTTAAATAGCCCTGATTACGCTCTCCGTAAAAGGTGAACGCGTTGAGATCGAACGTCACGACAAAGAGCGTGACGGCGTCCTTGTCAAACCCACCAAGGCCCATAATCGCATCTTTGAGCTTGGACGCCTTTGCCTGATCGGTAACCTCGAGAATCTTAATCATCTGCCTGTTGCATGCGGTAGGCGCATACCGAGCCGCTTCCACGCAATCAAAAACATCGTCGCGCTTCAAGGGCACGCGCTTAAATTCACGAACAGAGTGACGATTTTTGATAACGGTCGTGAAATCATCAATGCGATGCGCCGTCGCATCTTGAAGCGTGTATTCATGAGCGCCGACAGGGACCGGTTCGAAAGAGGCCGGAATCGTCTTCAGGAACTCGTTCACGGCTTTATAGCCGTCTTCCTGCTGCCAGCCATGCTTATCAAACAGGTCTTTCCAAACCAAAAGAATGCTGACGCCCATCTCATACGCCGTCGATACCTTCTGGTTCTCGGAATACGTCTTCAAATAATCAATCAGCCCTCGCACCTTCTTCTTGCCGAAGGGACGAAGGCCCTGAGAGCACATGCCCTTTTCCAAGCTGTGAACAATCAGAAGCACGTGATAATCAACACACGCGTGATCCGACATCGACTCCGCGTAGTTGGCGACGAATCGATTCGCATCGGTACGCATCTCCCTGCGAACCTTATGTGCCTTCACAACCCTACGCAGGGCATCAATTGATTGCAGCTGCTCCTTAACGGACATTCTTTTTTCTCCTTACGATTGAAAGGCCAAATTCGAATAGCGTTTTGTCAAATACATGCGCCCAAAGCACCGTCAAAGGAATGAACAGAATCGAACCGACAAAAAGCTGAAGGATCAACGTCAAAACAGAGATACCAAATACACGTTGGACTAGTAATGCCGGAAGTGCGCTTGCAAGTCCAATCAGGTAGTACGGCACGCTGGCAAGCACTGCCTTTGAGTAATCGAATCGTGACCTCAAACGGAAATATTGATAAAGCGGAACGAAGCTTTCAGCCACTAGGGACGCTATAGCCGCACCTAACGCAGCCAAACGAGGAATCAGTAATACATTGATAAGCACGTTCAAAATACTGCTGATAAGAGTGGACTTCACATAGATGTCATCAATTTTGCTCGGAATGATGTACTGCATTCTGATGACATTGCCTAACCCCATGGCAATTAGAGCAAAACCGGACAGACGCAAGATGTTGGCGCTTTGGCTGAACTCAGCACCAAACAAGAGGTCAATCAAACTGTCTGCAACTGCGAACAAGCAAAACGCCATCATCGAGGTCATTATTGCCATGAGCCTTAGGGAGAGGGAGATATAGTGCTCGATTTTCGCCGAGTCCCCCTCAGCCACCAATTTCGACATCTTCGGCATCATGACTGAACCAAAAGAAGCGATCAGGCCTGACAGGCAGTAGACGATTTTCTCTCCATTATCAAAAATACCCGTCTGAACCATGGTGCTCATCCCACCCAGCATCACTCTGTTCAACGACCGATATACATTCAAAGCAAGCGTTGGGATTAGCAACAACGAGCAGGGAAAGAGGTGCTCTTTGAAGTCCAACAGATACTGAGGAAGGATTCGTACGCGCTTCCTCAGTCCTATCCAGTTCGTAAGATAGCCACACACATATCCGCTCACCATGATCAATGCGTACAGCGGCGTGTCGCTCTTCGTTTTCACGAACAGGAAAATCCCGGCGACGCTCAGCAGCTTGACCGTAATATTCCTGATGGAAACACGCCGAAAGTCCTCGAGGCCAAACCAAAACCAATCGATATCTGAAAAGGTGCCGACCACCCAAATCAGAAACACCAAGGCCATGATGAAATGTTCAGAGGAAAAGCAGAATGCGTAAATGGCATAACAAATCGAAATCAAAACCGTCGAGCAGCACTGAAGTCCAAAAAGACGCGAGAACAGCTGATTCAACGCATCCTGATTGCCACGTACTTTGGCGATTTCCCGCGTTCCATAATTGGTAAGCCCGAGCTTGGCAATAAGAATCACGAATTGAGCGATGGAAAACGAATACGCGTATATTCCAGTACCCTCAGCGCCGATGATTCGAGCAAGATATGGTGCCGTCACAAGCGGCAATCCCATATTCAGAATCGAATACGCTGAGTTATAGATAAAGTTCTTTTTTGTGCCTACTGCCATAGAGCTAATCCTGAACACATTTCTCGAGATAGCCAATAGAGCTGGCTCTCAACTCGCTGAATTTACTTTCAACCGAGGTGTAATCAATATCCTCGTTGAGAACGGCTTCGATTCCCGCACCGACAATTCGCTGATCCAACGCAAGGTCATGCAGCAAGTTCTCAATCTTTTTCTTTTGATAGTCAAGAACGACAAACCGCTTATGGAAAATCAACGAGAACACCGTACCGTGGAAGGTGTTGGTGACAACAGCTGATGCGCCATTAAAGCAGGAAAGAAAAGAAACGACGGTCGATTCATAATGCATATCAGCGAACGGCATACGGCGACCAAGTGACACTATTTTCAAGCTGTTATCGGCTGCATACTGTTTAATCTCGTCGACCACCGCAGCTGAAGGCGTATCGAACAGATACAGTAGAAGATAGGTGCCCGCTTCTTCCATTGACCTACAGAATCCCTGATAAAAACTTCGATCCTTCAAGAGCGTGGGGTCGCACACCTTGCACGGTACCCGATCCGTCCGAGAAGTGATGTACTCGAAGGAATAGTCATCCCTAACGCTGATGTTCGCGTACTTCTTTATGGACTCACATGGATACTTCAGCGAATCCAACGTTTCATAGGGCGAATTCGCGATTGAGGCTGCATAGGTAACGATCTTAGAACCATCCCATGGCAATCCCCAGAAGACATCCTGGGACTCCAAGAAATATGGCGACGTTACATCCCAAACGGTATCGCTGCCAATGGAAAGCAAATCAAAGCGTTCAGCTCCACTAGGATCGACGATGTGAAAATGTTCACGAATGAACTGCCGGGAATCTCGATACTTTTTAATAACGGCGCCTGGACTTGACCTAGACACCAAAGCCTTTATAACGTCCTTGAATTCCTTCTTGTAAGAAAGCGCTGAAAGTTTATTGATCGTAGAGATGAATGACACATTGCATCCAAGGTTGCTGTACGCATCCTGCAACGCAAGTGCTTGAAGCACGCTTCCGCAATTGGTGCTATATATGACTGTAATGATTCCGACGCTATGCTTCATGAGCTCATCGGCCTCCTTATCGCTTGCTTAAATAGGGTTTTCGATTTTCCGCACCCTCAGGAATGTCAACGGTCTCTGAGCTATCCATAGCCTTCTCTTGAGAAACGTTCATGCACATAACCGCAAGATAGAAGGTTACCCAAACACTGAAATAATCAAGAATATGCGATGTAATGGCAACGAAGACGAGATACAGCATCATAAAGAAATGCCAATAGTTCTTCTTTGAGAATTCCACAATGCCGAAGGCGAAAGATGCGATTCCCAGAAATCCCGTTTCCAAGTAGATGCCGATAGTGTCGTTGTGAAGAATACCGTTCCACACAGTACCGAAATGCGATGAAGCGTACCCGGCTAGATAGTAATTAATCGAACCATAGCCATTAAAGTCGCCAGACATACCCGATATGGCAAGATGATAGATGGTTGGACGGCCAGTCATCTCAGCGTTAAGGTCAATTCCAAAGGAGCTATACAGCCATCCCATCACGTCATACCTGTAAAGCCACATCAGAACGAATGGGCTCAGAACTATCGCAACCATAACGAGCACACGATAGACGCGTTTCACATCACCCTTAGGCACGCGACTCGACAAGACAAATGCAACCGGGGCGAGAATGAAACTAAGGCGCTTCATCGAAAGCATACAGAAAAGAAAGCAAATAAAGGCCTTTCCTTTCTGCTTCATCGCCAGAAAGAGCATCTCCATGATTAGAAAGTCATGAGCAAGAGAGGATTCGGTCGCCGCCTCGGAATCAGACCAGTTTATTGAGAGAATGCTACTTAAGGACAGATTGTCAGCATTCATAAAAAGAAAATGACAGCAGAATCTGACCAAGAGGATGTTGAAGTAATAGTTCCAATCCTCTTCATCGACCGAATTAGCAAATAGCAGGGCATTGATAATCGGCAAACCAAGGCGTCCAAGCGCAGAGAACAGGAACCCTCGTAACCCATCATGCATAATCTGAATTGGAATTGAGATGGCTCCAAAAACGACGATAAAGAAAAGTATGTAACCGGCATACTGAAATCCGCGTATTTTAGCGGTGCCTCTATATACAAAGATAATGCCGTTGGCAGCACAAAAGAGCAGCAAAGTAGCCATATATAGGGCCTGTGACGCATACCCCAGCATGTAGGCAACATAAAGCAGGTTGTAGAGAATGAACAACAGGAACCTAAACCCCGACTTAGGAAGAAGCGGGGTGTTCAAAGCTCTCTGAATAATACTTGTCATCGTATTCATATTCGTATTGCGAATCACGCTAGCCAATGTGGCTCAGACGATCCCTCAGCAAAGCCTGCTTTTCGGCACACAGACTTGCAAGCTCACGCTGAATATCAGTGAAATCGATATTCCGCACACGGGAAGACCATTCCTGTACATCAGAACAAATAAGATCGTTGGCACCGACAGCATTCAACAGAGTTGTAATCCTGGTACTAAAGTGAGAAGGAAGCGTTACGGCAACCGGCTTATTAAAGACGAGAGAAAACACGGTTCCATGGAAGGAGTCAGTGAACACACAGTTTGCGCCCTTAAAGAGCCCAACCCATTCATGGACATCTGGAGCGATGATGTTTTGGCAACCGGACTTAGTCTGATAGGGCATCGTAATAATCGACTTGATCTTCAAGCCGTGTTGCTTTGCATATGCACGAGCACAATTCGCCGTGTCGCTATCTCCATGGAGCTGATACAAAAGAACATAGCTCTCTTCGTCAGTATCCTTAGCAAAGCGGCTCCACGTATCCGGCGAAACAAGAAGCGTCGGATCGAGCATCAAATCGACGTCTGAATAGCCCATTTCCCGAAGCAATTTGATTCCTGACGTCTCTCTTACGGACAAGTAGGTATATTTCGAGAGCTGATTGTTAATGAAAGCTGAATCTTCCTCATTAAAGGATGATTTACCAAAACTCGAAGCAATCGAAATGCATGTAGAACCGCTAGGTGCAAATGCAAGGAAATACGAAGGATCGAACTTCTTTGTATAGTAGTTATTCCAAACCTGATCGCTACCCGAACAATAGAAATCAGCCTCCGGGAGATCATCCTTCAATTCCTGGCACGAAAAGTATCTTTTGTTCGTAAGAGGCATTTCACTATCGATGAACCTGTCGAATGTAGAAATCCTCTTACGATTTCCCAGAGACTTGAGGAATGCTTTAGCAACCCGAATTGGAAAGGCCGAATTCATATTCGACACGTCGTTAAACTGATTTCTGAACGTGCCATAACCCAATATATTGTTGGGGCAATAGTCAATAATAATCGGCTCAAAACCAGCATCCTTAAGATACTGGACAGTCGCATACGCTTGCAGCGCGGCTCCGTAGTTATAAGCACGATGATACGTCATGATAGCAACTGACTTTTTGGGCATTAGATTCCCTTCCCTCATTTCGTTTTTAAGCCGAATGATAACGACCTATGATTAGTGGATTGTTAAACGCTGCGAATACCATCAATGCAGCCACAGCAATCGTTTTTATAGAATCAAGCCCATACCGCCGTCGAGCTCTTCGCGCATTTGCTGCATTCGATCGTACGTAATCGATGCACGTAGAAACTCTGACCCATAGACCCCTCCCCCGGATTTGGTAACCTTTTTCGTCCGCTCTTCAAACTCCTCCACAGTCATCAAGACCTTAGCGGGAGACCCAGCCGCAACGACACCATTGGGCAGACTGCGCGTAACAACAGAATTGGCACCCACCACGCATCCATCACCGATACGAACGTTCGGCATCACGATGCTACCGAAACCGATAAACACGTTGTCACCGACTGAAACTTTGCCGACCTTCGAGTATCCAACGAGCTTCTTTGTACTGCCATCGTGAGCAAGAAGGCAGACATTGGATGCAAAGGTGACGTTATTGCCGATTTCAATCAGCCATGGGAAGTTGGCATCGATGTTGCAACCCTTTTCCATCTGAAAATCGCTACCGACAACGAGCCCATGTTTGATAAGTCGCTTTAGGTAAAGGGCTTTAAAGGCGTTTCGAATGAAACCTAGCATAGGCGATACAACTCCTTAACCTGCTTCATATGAGCGTCGAGAGAATAGGTGGATTCGATAAGCTCGAAAGCGGCGTCGCTCATCTGCTTCCGATCGTCCGCATCGTCCAAAAGAGAAGTAAGGGCATCGCCAAGCGCATCGATATCACCTGGCTCAATCAACATACCGTTAACCCCCGATTGAACCACTTCGGGAATAGCCGCGATGTTCGTGCTGATTGTGGGAATACCATGCGCCATCGCCTCAAGGATGCTCATGGGAAGCCCCTCATTGTATGACGGCAGGACGTTCAAGACGGCATCGTTCAAGATGCGCTCGCGCTGCTTCGAATCGACCCAGCCCAGGCACGCGATGCGATCAGAAAGCCCAAGTTCATCGATCTGGCTGCGAGCTGCATCGATATCACCGTCGCCGCAAAGGGCGACATGGTATTTGCTGTCGATTCGAGAGGCTACGGTGCTAAACGCCTTGATCAGATCGAATGTCCCCTTGCGCTCACCAAGCCTGCCCATAAATACAATGGTATCTGCGTCAGGGTTGTAGAGATTCCTCCCGTACGTGGGAACAGCATTGTAGAGGACCTTGAAGCGAGCATTAGGAAAATGCTGTTCCATGGAGCGCTTAATCGAGTCGGAGAGCACAAGGTTCACGTCGACATCGTTGCACACCTTCTCGACCTTTTCCTGCGCGTCTGGACTCAGGCCCGCAAAAAACGGTTCGAACTCCGCTGCATGATGATGAAACACAACGGGGATACCGCTCTTCTTTGCCTCTTCCGCGATCATTGCCTTCCGCCAAAAACTGCCCCGTTCGGCAACATGAAGATGAACCAGGTCGACTTCGTGTTTCCTCAACATATGACGGATTTTCGGGAGCGTCAGCGCAAAGTGAGCTGCAACACGCACCTTATTACCCGGAACGTGGGTTGGAACAAAATCGATGTTGAATTCATCCCAGTCAGGGTATGACAGATAGTTTTTGACAACGGAGACCATGCCACCCTTCACATCTAGAGAGGAGCAGCACATCAGCACCCGTATTTGAGAGGCAGTGGATTTCATCTAGCACCCAGCCTTACGGTATTTGAAGATGAGTGGAACGATCTTAAGGTCATCGACCAGGTAACGCTTTGCCAAACGCGCGGGATCCTGCGTGATTCGATAAAGCCACTCAAGCCCGCACCGCTGCATCCACTCGGGAGCTCGGGTCACGTTACCCGCCTCGAAATCCAAGCTCGCTCCCAATCCGAGCATCAGCTTCGCATGAATACGATCCCGATAGTGATGAATGAACTTCTCTTGCTTAGGGCAACCGAGTCCCACGATGAGAATGTCGGGTGCAGTCTCATTGATTTGGCTAATCGCCTCATCAACTTTTTTGGAATCGCGTTCGAAGCCATAATCAGGAGACATCGTGCCCACAACACGCAATCCCGGGAACTTAGCTGTTAAGTTGTCCGCCGCCTTCTGAGCAACACCAGGTGCCGCGCCGAAGAAGTACATCGTGAGACCACGCTTGGAGCACTCGGAGCACAGGGCGGGAAACAAATCGGATCCGGAAATCTTTTCTTTTATCGGGCTACCGTATCCCTTGGATATCCAGATGAGCGGCTTTCCATCCGTCAGGATAAGGTCCGCATCACGGTATACGGCACGCAGCTCATCGTCCTTTTCGAGCTGCACGATATGATCGACGTTAGGCGTGACGACGTAATTTCCCCGTCGCGATCCAGAAGCCAATTCGCAGCAACGCTCGACCGCATCATCAAAGGTGATGTTGTCGACCTCGGTATTCATGAACTTCAAGCGACTCAATTCGACTCTCCCCAATGGTTGCCATACCGCACGTTATCGCTCTCGACCAAAATATCGCCCAGCTGGATTTCTATGGCGTTGATGTCGGTACGCGCTAGCAAAGCGTGACGAACACCGGCAGGAATCTCGACAACGCTTCCAGCGACCACGGGGCGCTCGCGGCCCGCGAGCGAAAACAGACCCTCACCTGATACGATGGTCCACACCTCTGAACGGTTAACATGGCCTTGCTCACAAATCTGACTACCCGCCCGAACGAAAATCTCCTTCACAATCGTGCGCGAGCCATCGCGATAGGAACCTGAGTCGACAACCCGGTACGAGCCCCACGTCATGGTCTCTTGCATAGGACGGTCCTCGGCCGCCTCTTTCACCAGCGATTTAATGTGCGCGGATTCTTCTTTTCCGGACACCAGGACTCCGTCTGGCGTTGCGACCACCACGGAATCATGGAGCCCTGCGATCACCACGGGAATACCTAGCTCATTGATGGCATGAACATCAGAGCAACTGTCTTCGTCAATGGAAACCCGTCCGCTTACAGATTCGCCCATCTCCTCGGTAAGCGTGTTCCAAGTACCAAGGTCCTTCCAAGATCCAGCATACGGAATAACGGCGACGGATTCCGCCGTCTCCACCACCTCGTAATCGAACGAGTTCTTTGGAAGCTCAGCATAACGCGACTGGAGGTCCTCATAGCTTGCATACGATCCATACTGAGACAGGATGTCGAGAACATAACCAAGGCGGAATCCAAAGACGCCACAGTTCCAAAGAGCCCCGCGACCTATGAGCTCGCTCGCCTTGACCTCATTGGGTTTCTCGGTAAAGCGCTCCACCATCCGCGGAGAGCCCTGCGATTCAGAGGGAACGATATAGCCGTACTTCTCGCTCGGGTAAACAGGTTCAACGCCCAGCAGCACGATGTCTGCTGTATTCGCCTCGATTGCCGATGCGACATCTGCAACCTTTTGGAAGTAGGTATCCTCGACATAGGAATCGATGGGCATCACAATAACCGGGTCGGCAAGACCCGCACCCTGCTCTGCCAATAGGTGCTCGCACGCAAGCATGATTGCAGGAGCGGTATCGCGACGCTCAGGCTCCACGACCTCAGCATAGTGACCCTTAACTTGCATCTCGAGAGCACGAACCTGTGTCGCACAGGTTGCCACAGTTACATCCGCGCCGGGAACCACGCGTTCAATCTGGTCGAAGGTTCTCTGCACCATCGATACATGGTTGCCATTGACATCGCGCAACACTTTAAGAAACTGTTTTGATCGCGCATCATTCGAAAGGGGCCAGAGCCGAGAACCTGAACCACCTGATAGCAAAATGATATGAATAGCTTGGCGCATCAGCACGCACCATCCCCGGTAAACACCTCAAGCACGGTGAGGCAGATGATTTTAAGATCCAACAGGACACCCCTCTTTGCTATATATTCCAGGTCGCGGCGAACCATGCCATCGAACCCGGTGCTGTTGCGCTCTGTCACCTGCCAGAGGCCCGTGATGCCGGGCTTAACGGCAAGGCGCTGCAGGTCGAATTCTGTATACTCGGCGACCTCGTTGGGCAGAGGCGGGCGCGGGCCGACGACGGACATCTGGCCCAGGAACACGTTGAGGAACTGCGGGAACTCGTCGATGGAGTGCTTGCGGATGAACTTGCCGATCTTCGTTACGCGCGGGTCCTCTTTCATCTTGAACATGGCGCCGGCAATCTCGTTCTGCCCCTTGAGCTCGGCGAGGCGCTCATCGGCGTCCTTATACATGCTGCGGAACTTCCACATGCGGAAGGTGGACAGGCTGCCGTCGCGGCGGGTCTGGCCCACGCGGATCTGGCTGTAGAACGGGTTGCCCTCGCTCTCCAGGCGGATTGCCGCGGCGAGTGCCAGGCTCGGCACGGCGATGACGGCCAGCACGCAGCCGCTGAACACGATGTCGAAGGCGCGTTTGACGGTGCGGTAGCCGAGGCGCGTGCGGTCCCAGTTCTTCACGGCCTGCATGGCCTTGTAGCGCATGCTCGCGTCGCCGCCATTCATGGCCTGGGCAACAAGCGCGGCCCCCACCGGCGTGTTTCGCTCTGTCACTTCTTTAGTAGTCAAGTTCAAATCCACGTCCCTGTTCCCAGGGATCCCCCACTCGATGAATTCAAATTGCGAATGAATTACCAGTGCGACGTCCCCTTACGTCTTACTGGGCACGTCCAACGGAAGCAGCTCCCTAAAAGCGGAGTCGCCTTCGCCCACGTCTACCAGGCACCAGCGTTTATGACGGTCAATCTTCTTTACGCGAGCCTCTTGCCCCACCAAGGGCCCTTGCTCTATATGCAGCACGCCGTCTTCTATGCGGGCTACGCTGTTGCGAACCACGCCGTTGTCGTCGAGCACGCTGCGGTACCAGTCCTGCGCATTGTCCGGCATGGGCGCATAGGCCCGCTCCTTACTGCCGGCAATCCTGCAGCCAAAGCTCAACTGGGCCAAAGCCTTGTCGAGCAGGGCGGCATCGCGCGTGGCGACGAAGAAATATTCCTTGTACATGGGTTTGGTTTGGAGCGACCAGGCGCCGTCCCGCTTAAACCAGAACTCCTTTTGCATCACAAAAGCGTCCTGCATCAGCTCGTGCGGGATAATGCGGCGGACCTTTTCGCAGGTCTCGCGCTCTTTACCGTTGGGGGTGTGGACCAGATACCAGCGGACACGGCCGTGCTGGCTGTTGGTAGTAGCGCCACTAAAGGCACCGGGCAGCTGCTCTTGGCGCCGCATTGTCCGTTCCATCTCTCGCCCCCTTTTCTTGCTCCGCGACGCACGCGGATGCAGGGGCGTTAAGAACAGGCTTCTCGCTCGCAGCTAGGCGCAGTCGCAAAAGTACAGGTTTTTGTATCTTTCGACGCTGCTCATTATACGAGCAAACTGCTCGCGTTTTCCCAGATTGCACAAAATGCGCCGCGAATGGGTGCATCTCCATACCCCTCTATAAAAACCTGTACCTTTTTGCACAACAAAAAAGCCGCTCTAACCAGCGGCTTTTCTTCTATAGACAACAAAAAAGGCGACCGCCCTATGGGACGATCGCCTTTGTTAATTCTTGTATTGTTTGTGCTAGGCGCGGGTCTTGATCTCCTCGAGCACCTTGGCAACGAACTCGTCAACGCTCATCTGAACGGTCTCGTTGGAGCGATCGCGGACGGAGATGTTACCGGCCTCGACCTCCTTCTCACCCAGGATGAGCATGTAGGGCACGCGGTCGATGCTGCGGGCCTCGCGGATCTTGTAGCCGATCTTCTCGTCACGGTCGTCGCAGACCACGCGAATGCCGGCCTCCTCCAGCTTGGCGCACACCTCGTGAGCGTAGTCGCGGCTCTTCTCGGAGACGGGAAGCGCCTTGACCTGCACAGGAGCCAGCCAGGTGGGGAACTTGCCCGCAAAGTGCTCAATCAGAATACCGATAAAGCGCTCGATGGAGCCAAAGCACACGCGGTGCAGCATGATGGGGCGCTTCTTGGTACCGTCGGCGTCCACGTACTCCAGGTCAAAGTTGAGCGGCATCTGGAAGTCGAGCTGCACGGTACCGCACTGCCAGGTACGACCGAGCGAGTCCTCCAGGTGAAAGTCGATCTTGGGGCCGTAGAAGGCGCCATCGCCCTCGTTGACCTCGTAGTCCATGTGCAGCTGCTCCAGAGCGGTGCGCAGGCCCTCCTCGGCGCGCGCCCAATCCTCGTCCGAACCCATGGAGTCCTCGGGGCGGGTGGAAAGCTCAACGTGGTACTTAAAGCCAAACTTCTGGTACACGGAGTCGATGAGGTTGACCACGCCCACGATCTCGTCGGTCAGCTGGTCGGGACGCACAAACAGGTGGGCGTCGTCCTGGTTAAAGCAGCGCACGCGGAACAGGCCGTGCAGGGCACCGCGCAGCTCGTGGCGGTGCACCAGGCCAATCTCGCCGGCGCGGATGGGCAGCTCGCGGTAAGAGTGCGGCTTGGAGGCGTACACCAGCACGCCGCCCGGGCAGTTCATGGGCTTAATGCAGTACTCTTCGTCGTCGATGACGGTGGAGTACATGTTGTCCTTGTAGTGGTCCCAGTGGCCCGAGGTCTTCCACAGCTGCTTGTTCATGATGAGCGGCGTGGAGATCTCCACGTAGCCGGCCTTGTGGTGGATCTCGCGCCAGTAGTCCAGCAGCGTGTTCTTAAGGATCATGCCGTTGGGCAGGAAGAACGGGAAGCCGGGGGCCTCGTCACGCATCATAAAGAGGTCCATCTCGCGACCGATCTTGCGGTGGTCGCGCTTCTTGGCCTCCTCCAGCATGTGCATGTGCTCGTCGAGCTCTTCCTTGGTGGCAAAGGCGACGCCGTTGATGCGGGTGAGCATCTTGTTGTCCTTGTCGCCCTTCCAGTAGGCGCCCGAGACGCCAGTGAGCTTAAAGGCCTTGAGCGCCTTGGTATAGCAGATGTGGGGGCCGACGCACATGTCGATGTAGTCGCCCTGCTGGTAGAAGGTGATGCGGGCGTCGTCGTCCAGGTCGCCGATGTGCTCGACCTTGTACTTCTCGCCGCGCTCCTCCATAAGGGCGATGGCCTCGGCGCGGGGCTTCTCGTACACGGAGAACTTGAGGTTCTCCTTGACGATCTTTTTCATCTCGGCCTCGATCGCGGGGAAGTCGTCCTCGCTGATCTTGACGCCCTCGGGCAGGTCGACGTCGTAGTAGAAGCCGTTGTCGGTCGCGGGACCGTAGGCAAAGTCGGCCTCGGGGTACAGGCGCTTGATGGCCTGCGCCATGATGTGCGCGGCGGAGTGGCGGATGACGTGCGTGACCTCGTCCTGCGGGAGCTCGGCCACCGAACCGTCATTGTAGAGTGCCTTCATGGGTATGTTTTCTCCTCTCGGATGCCTGATGCAAGTGCGTGCGATGCGCTCGGCGTTTTTGACTTGCATCATTATAGGCAGGTTGCCTTGGTATACAAGCGCCCGCCGCACCTTAATGGCACGGCGGGCGATTTTCTACGCATGCTTCATCGTGTGGGGGCGGGGTTGCGGGGTGCGCGTGCGGCTTTCGCATGGCGCGCGGTGCCCGTGGCTTGCGGCCGGCCCGGCGATGGATGCGCTACTGAATGCGAGTTCGGCAGTAGGGGCAGACCTTCCAGTGCGCATCGAGCGGGCGATGGCAGCTGGGGCAGACGTTTCGAACCTGGGTGTCGCACACCGGGCAGACGACGAAGTCCTTCTCGATGGGCGCGCCGCACTGCGGGCAGGTGCCGTACTGGGCAAGCTGGCGCTCGCGCAGGGCCATGTCCAGCTCCTGCTCCTCGCGGTCGGACGCGTAGGAGTGCGGGCGCAGGACCAGGTAGGCAATGAGGCCTACAAACGGGATGAGGGCGATGATGCCCCATGCCACGTAGGCGCTGGCGCCGCGGCGGCGAGCGTCGATGAACACGTAGACGACCGACAGCACATACAGGGCGATGATAAAGCCAACGAAGGCATAGACGACGCCCATAAGCTGCGGCGACATGAGCTCGGAGATGTACTTGGACATTGAGGTGTACCTTTCGGAATATTTATAGTTCGGTCAAGTTTACCACGGGGTTTGTTTATATGGGACCACGGCTAGGCGCGGGGCTGGCGCGGACACAAACATCTCAATCTGTAACAGGTGGAGGCGAAATCCGGGTCTAGGTGTTACGGATCGAGACACAGGGGTTCCTTCCCGACTTCAATCTCGCTCTGTAACATCTTGGGCCCCAAAACCCCTCTTACTGTTACAGATCAAGACAAACGGAGGGGGCGTCTGGCAAACGTCTTTATCTGTAACATCTGGAACCCAAATCCTCGTCTAACTGTTACAGGTCGAGACAAACGGTTGCCGTAGCTGTCGGCAGACGAGCTTTTAGACGTTGCTGGGTCTCCCCTCGTCTGCCGTTGGCGGGTGTTGCGGGGCTGTTCACCGCATTGCCGCCGCGCTGGGGGTGTGCAGACCGTAGGATAGTCTTATTGACAGCCTGTCAACTCGTCTGGGAGGCACCGTGGCAGAAACGTTTGATATCGCAATTGTGGGCGCGGGCATTACGGGGTGCGCCATCGCGCGGCAGCTCGCGCGCTATGACCTGTCCATTTGCGTGGTCGAGGCAGCAAACGATATCGCGCTGGGCGCGTCGAAGGCCAACGGCGGCCTGGTGCACGCTGGCTACGATCCGGCGCCGGGCACCGTAAAGGCGCAGGTCAACGCCCGCGGCTGCGAGCTATATGGCACGTGGGCCCAGGAGCTTGGATTTTTGTTCCGCCGCACCGGGTCGATGGTGCTGGGGTTTAACGACGAAGACCGCGCACACCTAGAGAAGCTGCGCCAGAATGGCCTGGCCAACGGCGTGCCCGAACTGTCGATTATCGGCCCCGAGCGCATCCACGAGCTGGAACCGCGTGCGAGCGCCAAGGCGACGTGCGCGCTGTGGTGCCCCTCGACTGGTTTTGTCGACCCCTTTGAGGTCGCCATTGCCGCTCTGGAGAACGCTGTGGCCAACGGGGTGACGTTTATGCGGTCGGCTCCGGTGGAAGCGATTGAGGTTGCTAGCGGCGAAGCTATCGACGCGGCTGCGCACTTTACGCTGGTGATGCCCGCTGGCAACGTGCGCTGCCGTTACCTGATTAACGCCGCGGGCAACGGTGCCGCGGATATCTCGCACATGGCGGGCGCCGAGGAGTTCCAGATGGTCTGGCGCCAGGGCAACATCGTAGTGCTGGACAAGGAGCCGCGTGCGCTCATGCCGCTCTACCCCGTTCCCACGCCAGTTTCCAAGGGCGTTATCGTCACGGGCACCGTACATGGTAACACCGTGATCACCGCGACCGCTGCCGTGCGCGAGCCCGGCGACACGCAGACCTACGCTTCCGATGTCAACGCGCTGCTGAGCGGTGCGCGCAAGCTGGTGCCCGATCTGGACACGCGCCGTGTGGTGCGCGCGTTTGCCGGCGGGCGTCCGGTCATAAAGGGGACGAACGACTTTCTTATTGGGCAGTCCGCCGTGGTGCCAGGCCTATTCCAGGCGGCGGGCATTCAGTCGCCGGGCGTGGCGAGCGCGCCAGCCATCGCCGAGCGCATGGAGCAGATCTTGCGCGATGCCGGTGTTGCCCTGCACGAGCGGCCCGACTGGGATCCCGTCCGCCGCGCGCCGGACGACTTCGACCGTGCGCCACTTGTGCGCAAGGAGGAGCTCATCGAGTCCGACCCTGCATGGGGACAGATCGTCTGCCGCTGCGAAACGGTGCCCGTGGCCGAGATTGTTGCCGCGATTCGACGCCGCCCAGGTGCGGTTTCGGTCGAGGGCGTCAAGCGCCGCTGCCGCGCCGGCATGGGCCGCTGCCAGAGCGGCTTTTGCCAGAGCCGCGTGGTGGCGATTCTAGCCCGCGAGCTGGGCTGCGACCCCAGCGAGGTGCTGCTAGAGGACACTGGCTCGTGGCTGGTTGAGGGACCGCTGAAGGGGGTGCGCTAGGATGGCAACGCTTGATATGCGCGACGAACGCGCAGAGGCAGGAGCCGTAGCGTCGGTGTCGACGCAGGCATTCGACGTGGTCGTTATCGGCGGCGGGCCCGCCGGCATGGCGGCCGCGCTGGCCGCGCATAAGGCCGGAGCGCGCGTGGCCATCGTGGAGCGCGAGCAGCACCTGGGCGGCATCCTCCGCCAATGCATCCACCCCGGCTTTGGCCTGTCGCACTTTAAACAGGAGCTCACCGGTCCCGAGTACGCGCAGCGCTTTATCGACCAGGTGCACGCAACCGACATTGCGCTGTTCCTGAACAGCATGGTGATTGGGATTGATTCAGGCGAGCCTGCGGAAGACACCGCGGTCCACACCGTCACGCTCATGAGCCCCACCGGCATGCTGCAGCTCACCGGACGGGCGGTCGTCCTTGCCATGGGCTGCCGTGAGCGTACCCGCAGCGAGATCAAGATCCCCGGCAGCCGTCCCGCTGGCGTGTTTACGGCCGGCCTGGCGCAGCGATACATCAATATCGAAAACCTCAAACCCGGCTCGCGCGCCGTCATTTTGGGTTCGGGCGATATCGGGCTGATCATGGCACGCCGCTGCACGCTCGAGGGGATTTCGGTCGAGGGCGTGTACGAGCTCATGCCGTACGCCAACGGTCTGCGCCGCAATGTGAAGAACTGCCTGGACGACTTTGGAATTCCGCTGTATCTGTCCACCACAGTGACGCGCGTGATCGGGCACGACCGCGTGGAAGCCGTCGAGGTGAGCCAAGTCGACGAGCGCCTAGCGCCCATTCCGGGGACCGAGCGCGTTGTTCCGTGTGACACACTGCTGCTTTCGGTGGGATTGATTCCCGAGAACGAGCTTTCGGTTGCCGCGGGTGTAGAGCTTGACCCGCGCACGCGAGGCGCCGTGGTGGACCAGAGCCTGCAGACGGGCGTACCAGGCATCTTTGCCTGCGGCAACGTGCTGCACGTGCACGACCTGGCCGACAACGTGACGACCGAGTCCGAGAGGGCTGGCGCAGCTGCAGCGGCGCACGCGCTGGAAACCGGCGCGGGCGTCGCTGCGGACTGCGAGCTCACCGTCTCCCCTGCCGGCATTGCGGGATACGCGCTGCCGGGACGCATTACGGCCGTGGCGCTCACCAAGCTCAGCTTCCGCGTGCGCCGGCCGGTCGACGCCGCCCGCGTGCGCATTCTGGCAGGCGACGAGGAGATGTTTGCAGGCAAGGTCCGCCCGTTTAAACCGAGCGTCATGGAAAGCTTCCCGCTGCCGGCAAAGGTCATCAAACAAGCGCTCGACCTGGGTGTTAACGAGATTGTCCTGTCCGTCGACCCCGTTGAGGAGGCGTAGAGTCATGAGCACAAACGCGATTGAAACGCTGCAGTTCAACTGCACCACCTGCCCATCCGAGTGCCTCCTGACCGTGGAGGTCGAGCGCAGCGCAGACGGCGCCGTGGTAGAGGTGCGCTCCGTAACCGGCAACAGCTGTCCGCGTGGCGATAAGTTCGCGCATCAGGAGCTCACCTGCCCCATGCGCGTGCTCACGACGACCGTGGCCGTATCCGGCGGCGATGAGGCCCTGCTGCCCGTGCGCACCGCCGATGCCATCCCGCTGGCACTCCACGCTCAAGCCATGAACTTCATCCGCGGCGTGGTCGTCGAGGCCCCCATCCGCATGGGCGACGTCGTGCTAGAGAACCTCCTAGACACCAACATTAACCTTATCGCCAGCATGAACATCGACCGAGCCCAAGTAGCTAATTAGGGACGGGGCTCTTTTAGCTACTTTTGCCTGCACGCTTGCCAGGCTGGTCATGCTAAGGAGTGTCCCAAGGTGCCGGCATAAAAGGAACGTCCCTATCTGCCGGGCTTGGGATACCATGGTGGCAGCCTAGCGAAAGGATGTTTCATGGCACATGTCGATGACCAGCGTGTGGCACGCGTGCTCGATGCGCTCGAGGCTCAGCACCCCGGCGCGCAGCTGCTTGTAAACGACCCGTGGTCGATCTATTACCTAACCGGCTTTTATGCCGATATGTTCGAGCGTTTTTGCGGTGTGCTGCTCGCGCGCGATTGCGAGCCCGTGATCTTGGTCAACGCCCTGCATCAGCTGCCCGAGTATGACAATGCCCGCGTCGCCTACCACACCGATACCGACGTCGTAACCGACGCCATCGCACGCGAGGTCAATCCTGCCAAGCCCCTCGGCATCGACACCGTCATGCGCTCCGGCTTTTTGATGCCGCTTATGGAGCGCCACGCCGCCAGCGAGTTTTTCCTGGGCGATTTTGCCGTCACCGCCGCGCGTACCCACAAGGATGCCGCCGAGCAGGAGCTCATGCGCGTGTCCTCAGCTGCTAACGACGCCGTGATGGCCGATGCCATCAAACTCGTCCACGAGGGCGTGACGGAGCGCGAAATCGCCGACCAGATGCTCGGCTTGTATCGCAAGCACGGCTGCGAGGGCTTTAGCTTTCCTCCCATCGTAAGCTTTGGCGCCAACGCCGGCGACCCGCACCACGAGCCCGACGGCACCGTGCTCAAGCGCGGCAACGTGGTGCTGTTCGACATTGGCGGACGCCATCGCAACTACTGCTCGGACATGACGCGCACGTTCTTTTGGGGCGAGCCGGACGAGGAAACGGCGCGCATCTACGATATCGCGCGCCGCGCCAACGAGGCGGCCGAGGCGCTCATCGCGCCGGGCGTGCGCATGTGCGACCTGGACCGTGCCGCGCGCGGTGTGATTGAAGACGCGGGCTACGGCAAGTACTTTACGCATCGCCTGGGCCACTCGATCGGCCTGCAGGACCATGAACCGGGCGACGTCTCGCTGGTCAACGAGCAGGTCGTAGAGCCAGGCATGACGTTCTCCATCGAACCGGGCATCTATCTCCCCGGCCGCACCGGCGTCCGCATCGAGGACCTGGCCCTTGTGACCGAGAACGGCGTCGAGATTCTCAACGCCTACCCCCACGATCCAGTCCGTCTGGACTAGGCAATGCGGCAAAGGCGCTGTCCCTTTGCCGCATCCCACCAATACCGCGCCACAAAAACGGCCTATCTACTACGTTTAACCCGCATAGGGCGACCATACCCGCGTTTTCGCAAAATCCGCAAGCCGTCTACCTGCGGTTTTAATTTTGCAATTCTCGGTGTGGTCGGGGGTATTCGCTAAAACGTAGTAGATAGGCCCATTTCGTGGCAAGCGAGTCAACTCGGGGCACAGGGCAGCCAAAAAGCCCCGTCCCAAATTGACTGCTTTTGAGCTGCAGTGATATACGGACCGTTTGAGGCTTCTGGCTTGTAAAACAGTCCGTTTTTCACCGCAACTGATGAGGGGATGGGTTAGCGCAACAGGCCTGCTACTTCGCCGGCTAGGGTGATGGTGCCGGCTGCTACGAAGGGCTCGCCCGCGGCATCGAAGGCAGCGAGGGCCTCGGACACGCTCGGATACACGCCCGCGAGCTTGTCGGCGTCCACAAGTGCGGCAAGCTCCTCTGCCGGCAGGGCGCGATCGGAATCGGTCTGGGTCACGACCACGCGGGGGAAGGCCGGGATCAGTACGTCGACGATGCCCGCCACGTCCTTGTCGGCCAGCGCGGCGCACAGCAGCGTGGGGCGGTTCTCCACGCACGGATCGATCTCGTTCAGCGCGCTCACAAAGTTCTCGCAGCTCTGAGGGTTATGGCAGGCGTCGATCAGCTTGAGCGGATCGGTTCCCAGCACATCAAAGCGACCCGGCGTGGGGCAGCCCATAAGCGAAGCATCGAGCGCATCATGGTCGAGCTCGCGGCCCAGATAGCCCTCGCACAGCATAATCGCGCACGCGGCATTTTGCGGCTGATACGCCGGCTTGACCATGCTCGACGTGTAGATCGCACGCGGCGTGGTGCAGCTAAACTCCACCGTATCGCCCACGTGAGCCGGCACCTTGGTCGTAGCGTGGCTCACCACCAGCGGCACGATGCCGCACTCGCGGCAGCGGGCGTCCATCACGCGCTGAACGCTCGGCTCATGCGTGCCCTCGCCCAGAACAACCAGGCGTCCGGGCTTGATGACCGCGGCCTTCTCCCCCGCAATGGCCTCGAGCGTATCGCCCAAAATGCGTGTGTGGTCGAGTCCAATGCCCGTAATGGCAACGGCGACGGGATCGGTCGCGCTCGTGGCGTCCCAACGACCGCCCATGCCAACCTCGAGCACGGCAACATCCACCGCAGCCTCGGCAAACACGACAAGCGCAGCAGCCGTCAGCAGGTCAAACGGTGTGATGGCATAGGCGCGCTCCCCCGCCGCCACACGACGGGCATTCACGCGACGCCCCGCCTCGACGGCGGCGGAAACGCCACGGGCAAACGCCTCATCGCTCACGACGCGACCATCGACCTCCATACGCTCGGGATAGCGCACCAGCTGCGGCGACGTATACAGCGCAGTCTTGAGCCCCTCGCCACGAAGAATGGCAGCCGAAAAACGCGTGGTCGAAGTCTTGCCATTGGTACCGGCAACCTGAATGCAATCGAAATACTCATCCGGACGTCCCAGCTCATCGAGCATATCGACAACCGTCTCGAGCAGAGGACCAGCATCCCCAGAAATCCGCCCCGTATCAGCAGCCAGCCCAACAGCCTCATCAAACGAAAGCAAATCAAACTCAAAAGGAACGGTATACAAGCCGGAACGCTTAGGCATTTTTAGAACCGCCATTCATAGAAAAATGAAACAGTATAGGTTGAGGATAGTCAGCGAAAACGCCTCTGATGAGCCAAGGTGCCGTGAAACAAGGGCGCATAGGGCTTATGCCCATGCGCCCGAAGTTGAACGGCAGATTGGCCATCAGAGGCGTTTGCAGCGTCGAGTCAGCCGCCGTTCGTTAGAACGGCGGAATAGGTGTCCGCAGTAGCGAGCAAAGCATCGGGACGCGCCCCTCAGTAAGCCCTACGAGAAGTCAGCAACCTGAGCAGTCAGCGCCGCCAGGATCTCCTTGAGCTCAGCTGCACGGTCCCTCTTCTTCTGGACCACCGCGGGCGCGGCCTTGGCCACAAAGCCCTCGTTGGCAAGGGTCTTCTCGCAGCCAGCGAGTTCCTTCTGCGCCGCGGCAATCTCCTTCTCCAGGCGTGCCTTCTCGGCCGAAAGATCAACCTTGCCCTCGAGCACCACAAAGACCTCAACGCCGCTGTCGACCACGGCGATGCTCGCAGCCGGCTTCTCGACGTCGGTACCCATGACCAGCGAAGCGGTGTTCGCCAGCGGCTCGATGGTCGAGCGCAGGCTCTCGAGCTTCTCGATGTCCTCGGCACCGGCGCGCACGACCACGTCGAGCTCGGCCTTGGGGCTCAAGCGATAACGCGAACGCGTGGCGCGGGCGGCGGACACGACGGTACGGCACAGCTCAAACGCGCGCTCGGCGGGCTCGTCAACGTACTTGGCGTAGTCGGCGGGCTCGGGCCACTTGGCAATCATGAGCGCCTCGGCGCGGTTCACGTTATCCTCGGCGTCCAGATCGAGCACGCTCGCCGGCATGTTGTCCCAGATCTCCTCGGTGACAAACGGCATAAGCGGGTGCATCAGGCGAATGGAGGTGTCGAGCACAAAGATCAGGTTGCGCTGGGCCTGCAGACGGCCCTCGCCCTTCAGGCGAGCCTTGGTGACCTCGACATACCAGTCGCAGACCTCGTTCCAGAAGAACTGCTGCACGCCGCGCGCCATGTCGCCAAAGGTGTACTTCTCAATACCCTCGGTGACCATCTTCACGGCCTTGGCCAGGCGGCTGAACATCCAGGCGTCGGCCGGCGTCTCAACGACGGGCTCGCCGGGCGTGTAGCCCTCCATGTTCATAAGCAGGAAGCGGCTGGCGTTCCAGATCTTGGTCACAAAGCTCTTGGCCTGCTCGGTGCGCGGGCTGTCGATGAGCTTCTTGGTCTTCTTATCGATGTTCGCGTCGAACTTGACGTCCTGGTTGTTAGTGCACAGCGTGAGCAGGTTGTAACGCATGGCATCGGCACCGTACATACCGATGAGGTCCATGGGGTCAACGCCGTTGCCCTTGGACTTGGACATGCGGCTGCCGTCCTTGGCAAGGATCGTCGGGTAGATGACGACGTCCTTAAACGGCACCTCGTCCAGGAAGTACAGCGAGCTCATGACCATGCGGGCGACCCACAGCGCGATGATGTCGCGCGCGGTGACCAGCGCCGTCGTGGGGTGATGCCCCTCGAGCAGCTCCGGCTTTTGCGGCCAGCCCTGCGTGGCGAAGGTCCACAGCTGCGAGCTGAACCAGGTGTCCAGCACGTTCTCGTCCTGATGCACGTGAAGACCGCCGCACTTGGGGCACACGTCGGTGTCCTCGGTAAGGGCGTCCTCCCAGCCGCAGTCCTCGCAGTAGAACACGGGGATGCGATGGCCCCACCACAGCTGGCGGCTGATGCACCAGTCCTTGAGGTTCTCCATCCAGGTGGTATAGGTCTGCGTCCAGCGCGCGGGGTGGAAGGTGACCTTGCCGGAGTTAACGGCGTCGAGTGCCGGCCCCTTGAGCTTGTCGACGGCCACAAACCACTGCTCGGACAGCCACGGCTCCAGCGCGGAGTCGCAACGGTAGCAGTGCATGACGGAGTGGTCGAGCTCTTCGACGTGGTCGAGCAGGTCGTGCTCCTCGAACCACTTGATGACGGCCTCGCGGCACTCGTCGCGATTCATACCGGTGAACTCGCCGTAGCCCTCGACGACCACCGCGTGCTCGTCGAAGATGTTGATCTGCGGCAGGTCGTGGGCCTGACCCATGGCGTAGTCGTTGGGGTCGTGGGCCGGGGTGACCTTGACGAAGCCGGAGCCAAAGTTGGCGTCGACATGCCAATCCTCAAAGATGGGAATCTCGCGGTTGACGATCGGCAGCATGACGGTCTTGCCCACAAAGGCGGCCTTCTCGGGGTCCTTCGGGGAGACGGCAACGCCCGTGTCGCCGAGCATGGTCTCGGGGCGCGTGGTGGCGACGACGATGTAGTCCTGGCCATTGACCGGCTCGGTCAGCGGGTAGCGCAGGTGCCACAGGTGGCCCTTCTCGTCCTTATACTCGGCCTCGTCGTCCGAGATGGCGGTGGTGCAGTTGGGGCACCAGTTGACGATGCGCTTGCCACGGTAGATCAGGCCGTCATGGTACCAGTCGCAGAAGACCTTACGCACAGCCTGGGCGTAATCCTCGTCCATGGTGAAGCGCTCGTTGTCGAAATCGACGGAGCAGCCCATGCGCTTGATCTGCTCGACGATGATGCCGCCGTACTCGTGGGTCCAGTCCCAGCAGGCGTCGACAAACTTATCGCGACCGATCTCCAGGCGGCTGATGCCCTCACTCTTGAGCTTCTTGTCGACCTTAGTCTGCGTGGCGATACCGGCGTGGTCGGTACCCAGCACCCAACGCGTGGACTTGCCGCGCATGCGGGCCATACGGACGATGGCATCCTGGATGGAGTCGTCGGTGGCGTGACCCATGTGGAGCTTGCCGGTCACGTTGGGAGGCGGAATGGTGACGGTGCAATCGCCCACGCCCTCGCGGCGCTTGTAGTAGCCGCCGTCGAGCCACTTCTGCAAGATCGCCGGCTCGTTGGTCGACGGATCATAGTTCTTGGGCATCTCTTCCATATATCTCTCCCTGTCCCGCCGGCGTGTCCGCCTGCTTGGTTTTCGCTCGGTCAGGTCCTGGCTCGCACGAAGAGCACATTAAGTGCTCTTCGGCTCGTGCGGAATCTACGAAAACCAAGCAGGCGGACGCGCCTTAGGTATCGATTACTTCAGTCTGATATGACTTCGCTGAGGCTTAAACAAACACACAGAATAACACAGGTAGTTGGGTGTTTTGCGTATATATAAAATAGCCTCCGACCGCGGATGGTCGGAGGCTATTTGCAAGCACGTTTTTGGCAGGTTTACCCGTAGATGCGTTGGGGCTGTTCTTCGCCCTTAACCGCCGCTTCGGTCACGATGACCTTGGCGACACCCTCCTCGCTGGGGAGGTCGAACATCGTCTGCTGAAGCACGTCCTCGCAGATGGAACGCAGGCCGCGGGCGCCGGTCTTGCGGGCGAGCGCCATACGGGCGATCTCGTGAAGGGCCGCGGCCTCAAACTCAAGCTCAACGTCCTCGAGCTGGAACATCTTGCGGTACTGACGCACCACGGCGTTCTTGGGCTCGGTCAGAATCGACACCAGGTCGTCCTCGTCGAGCGCCTGCGTCTGGGTGACAACGGGCGTACGGCCCACGAACTCGGGGATCATGCCAAAGGCGTTGAGGTCCTGCGGGAGCACCTGACGCAGCAGGTCGTTCTCGTCGACCGAGGTGGGGCCGGCGATCTCGGAGTTAAAGCCCACGCCCTTGTTGCCCACGCGGTCGGCGATGATCTTGTCCAGACCCACAAAGGCACCGCCGCAGATAAACAGGATGTTAGTCGTGTCGATCTGCAGCAGCTCCTGCTGGGGATGCTTGCGGCCACCGGTAGGCGGAACGCTGGCCACCGTGCCCTCAAGAATCTTAAGCAGCGCCTGCTGCACACCCTCGCCCGAGACATCGCGGGTAATGGAGAGGTTCTCGGCCTTGCGGGCAATCTTGTCAATCTCGTCCACGTAGATAATGCCCACCTGAGCGCGCTCAATGTCGCCATCGGCAGCATTGATGAGCTTGAGCAGGATGTTCTCCACGTCCTCGCCAACGTAACCAGCCTCGGTGAGCGCGGTGGCATCGGCGATGGCAAACGGCACCTCGAGGATGCGCGCGAGCGTCTGGGCCAACAGGGTCTTGCCGGTACCGGTGGGACCGAGCAGCAGGATGTTGGACTTGGCGAGCTCCACCTCGTCCATGTCATCGTCAAGCTGCGAGTCCAAACCGTCGTCAAAGGCCGAAAGCGCAGCACCGCCCTCGATGACGCGGCGGTAATGGTTGTACACGGCAACCGACATGGCGCGCTTGGCGTCCTCTTGGCCCATGACATAAGCCGAAAGCTCGTCATAGATCTCGTGCGGCGTCGGCACGTGCGTGATGACCTGGCGGTCGTCCTCGAGCTCAAAGCCCTCGGCCTCGGGGTCCACGGCGGGCTGCCCAGCAGCCTGGCCGTGATCGTTGAGGAAGCCCGGCAGCTTGCCGTTGCGGGCAGCGTCCATAAAGTCCGAAGCCAGCGACTCCTCCAAGATCTCAGAGCAAGCGGCGACGCACTCGTCACAGATAAAGATGTTGGTCGGACCCTTTACGAGGCGACGGACCTGCCCCTGCTCTTTTCCGCAGAAGGAGCAGCGGATGGGGTTGCCATTCTCGTCAAAGTTGTCCTGCATGTTTCCTGCCATCCTAGGCGTCCTTCGCGGCGAGATCGCGCGAGGTGACGATACGGTCGATCAGGCCGTAGTCGAGGGCCTCGGCAGCGGTCAGGTAGTTGTCGCGCTCGGTATCGGCCTGGACCTTCTCGATGGGCTGGCCCGAGGCATCGGACAGGATCTGATTGAGCTCGCGGCGGGTCTTCTTGATCTCCTCGGCAACGATCTCGATCTCGGTCTGCTGGCCCTGGGCACCGCCGCTGGGCTGGTGAATCATGACCTTGGAGTGCGGCAGGCAGAAGCGCTTGCCCTTGGCGCCAGCCGAAAGCAGCACGGCGGCCATGGACGCAGCCATACCGACGCAGATGGTGGAGACCTGCGGCTTGATAAAGTTCATGGTGTCAAGAATCGCCAGGCCGGAGTAAACCTCGCCGCCGGGCGAATTGATGTAGAGCGAGATATCCTTCTCGGCATCCTGGCTCTCAAGATGCAGCAGCTGGGCAACGACCAGGTTGGCGCTGACGGAGTTGATCTCCTCGCCCAAGAAGATGATGCGGTCGTTGAGCAGGCGCGAATAGATATCGTAGCTGCGCTCGCCGCGCGGCGTCTGCTCGATAACGTATGGCACGAGGGCGGAATCGAACTTAGCGATCATACGCATCTCCATTTCTCTCTTGCGGACCAAATTGGTTCTAGATAAACGTACGGTGCCCGCATGCTATGCATTGGCTGGCACCGTACGAAGCAACCGGATAACCGGCTTATAACTTTACCCCATCACAGGCGCACGCATGCGCTCGCGGGCAAGGTGGCGAGAATTACTCGGCGTCCTTGGCGGTCTCGTCGACCTCGGTCACCTTGGCGTTCTCGACCAGGTGGTCGACGGCCTTGGAGCGACGGATGGACTCACGGACGGCAGGCATGCGGCCATCGGCGATGAACTCGGCCTTGGAAGCCTCGACGTCCTTGACGCCGGCCTTCTCGAACTCGGCGTTGATGTCGTCCTCGGTGACCTCAATCTTGAGCTCACGGGCGAGGGCGTCGAGCGCCAGGGACTCACGGGCAACGTCGTTGGCCTGCTTGTGCAGGTCGCCGATGAACTGCTCCATGGTCAGACCGGAAGCGGGCAGCCAGGTGTCCAGGGTCATGCCGCGGGCAGCGAGGTTGGACAGGAAGTTCTGGCCAAGCTCCTCAAAGACGGACTGCTCGTAGTCGGCATCCATCTCGTCGAGCTGCAGGCGCTCAGCGAGAGCGGAGACGCAACGGTTCTCCTTCTCGGCAGGGAGGCGGGAAGCCTTGTCCTGCTCGATCTCGATCTTGATGGCGTCGCGCATGGCGTCGATGCTGTCGAAGCCAAAGTCGGACTTAACGAGCTCGTCGGTGAGCTCGGGGGTGTTGCGGACCTTGATGCCCTTGACGGTGACCTCGACGGTGTGGGTCTCGGCCTCCTCGCCCTCCTCGACCTCGTCGGTCCAGGTGACGGTCTTGACGTCGTCAACGTTAGCGCCGATCAGGGCCTCGTTGAACTCCTTGGGGTTGCTGTCGCTACCGGCGATGAGCATGCGACCCTCGGCGGCAAAGTTGTCGGCGTTCTCGACGGCCTTGAGGTCGACGGTCACATAGTCGTCAGCCTCGACGGCGCGACCCTCGACGTCCTCGAAGGTGGCACGGTAGTTGAGGAGCATCTCGACCTGGTTGTTGATCTCGGACTCGGTGACCTCCGCAGGGGGCATCTCGATCTCGACGGCGTCGAAGGAAGAGAGCTCGGCAGCAGGACGCAGGGAGAACTCGACGGTGTAGGTGTAGTCCTCGTGATCCTTGGCGAGGTCGAGCTCCTTGTAGTCACCGTTCTTGGTGGGGACGATGTCCAGCTCGTTGAGGACGGCGGGCTCGTTGGCGGCGATCAGGTCGTTGGTGGCCTGAGCGAGGGTAGCCTCGGCGCCAAGAGCGGAATCGATGACCGGACGGGGAGCCTTGCCGGCACGGAAGCCCGGGAAGCGGTACTTCTTGGCGGTGTCCTTGTAGGCCTTCTTGATCGCGGCGTCGACGTCGGCGGCCGGGATGGTGACCGTAGCGGTGAGCTTGGCGTCCTTGACGTCAGAAGCGGTGATGTTCAACACGTTCCTCCTCATACTGCCCAGCTTATCTGAGGTGCTGGTACCTTTATGCAACAAAGTGTCGCGACGGCCAGGGCCGACGCAGGTGCGATGGTGCGGGCGAAAGGACTCGAACCTTCACGGGAATCCCACCAGAACCTAAATCTGGCGCGTCTACCAATTCCGCCACGCCCGCATGAGCGCACAGACTAGGAATGATAGCAGATACGAGCGGCAAGCGCACCCACACCTTTTACAGGCTCACGACCTCACCACGAGTGCAAAAGGCGGGGCGAGTTGTCCCGTCCCGCCAACTACGACTTGTTCGCCGACCCGCTACTCCCCCAGCAGAGCCTTCTCCGGTGTGATGGGCAGCGAGCGCACCTGGTGGCCGGTGGCGTGTGCGACGGCCGAGGCCACGGCGGCGAGCGGCGTGTTGATGACGACCTCGCCGATCGACTTGGCGCCAAACGGACCCGTCGGCTCGTAGCTCGGCTCAAAGGCCACGCGAATGCTGCCGATATCCAGGCGCGTGGGCAGCTTGTAGCTCATAAAGTTGCCGGTGCGCAGGCGGCCACGGTCGTCGTGCTCGACGATCTCGTAGAGCGCATGACCGATACCCTGGGCAATGCCGCCCTCGGCCTGGACGCGCGCGAGCGCCTCGTTGATCACGGTGCCGCAGTCGACGGCCGCCGCGTAGTCCACCACGGTCACCTTGCCGGTGGCCTTGTCGACCTCGACCTCGGCAATGCCGGCCATAAACGGCGGGGGCGAAACGGGCAGGCAGGCAGAGGCGTGCGAGGTCAGCGCGTCGCCGCCCGCGATGTTCTTGACGCATAGGTTGGCAAATTCGCGCAGCGTGAGGTAGCGGTTCTGCTCACGAGCGGCACGCTCGTCGGACAGGCGCACGTACTGGCCGTCGAAGACCACGTCGGCGGCGTCAACGTCCCACATCTGAGCGGCCTTGGCGCAAATCTTCTCGCGCAGCTCGGTCGCGGCGTTCTTGGCGGCAAGGCCCGTCACGTAGGTACCGGAGCTCGCGTACGAGCCGGCGTCGAACGGCGACACGTCGGTGTCCACGCCGCGCACCACGATCAGCGAGCTCTCCACGCCCAGCTCCTCGGCGGCAATCTGCGCCAGGATCGTGTCGACGCCCATGCCGTTATCGGTGGCGCCGGTGCCGATGGTAATGAAGCCGTCCTCTTCCAGGCGCATGTCGATGCCGGCGATGTCCACGTTGGAAATGCCCGAGCCCTGCATGGTGAGCGCGCAGCCCAGGGCGCGCACGCGGTCGCCCAGATCGACGGCAAGCGGCTTGTCGCGCCAGCCGATCATGTCCATCGCGCGCAGCAAGCAGCGGTCGAGCGCGCAGGCGTTGAGCCTCTCGTTGTAGTACTGCGGCATGATCTCGCCCTCGCGCACGATGTTCTTAAGGCGCAGGTCGGCGGGGTCCATGTGCAGCATGTCGGCGAGCTCGTTGACGGCGCTCTCCACGGCAAACTGGCCCTGGGTGGCACCGTAGCCACGATACGCACCGCCACGGTTGGTATTGGTGTAGACGGCGTCCCAGCTAAAGCGGCTCGCCTTCACGTGGTTGTAGATCGGCAGGCTCTTGTGGCCCGAGAGGCCGATCGTCGTGGTGGCGTGCTCGCCATACGCACCGGCGTTGGACAGCGTGTGCAGGTCGATGGCCGTGATGGTGCCGTCGTTCATGGCGCCCAGCTTAACGGTCATCTGCATCTGGTGGCGCGAGTTGCCCGCGGTGATGGTCTCCTCGCGGGTGTAGCAGCAGTAGCTCGGACGGCCGGTCTGCTGGGTAACGAATGCCACGAAGATCTCGCAGCAGCCCGTCTGCTTGGAGCCAAAGCCGCCGCCGATGCGCGGCTTGATGACCTGCACCTGCGACTGCGGAATATCGAGCGACTGAGCGACCATGCGGCGCACGTGGAAGGGCACCTGCGTAGAAGTGGTCACCGAGATGCGCCCAAACGCGTCGGTCGTCGCGAAGGCGCGGAAAGTCTCCATGGGCGCGGTCTGCGTGGCCTGGCTGGTGTAGGTGCGCTCAAAGACGATATCGCTCTGGGCGAAGGCCTCGTTCAAGTCACCAAAGTCGCTCGTGCCGCTGCATACCAAGTTGCGCGGGACGTCGCCGCCCTGCGGGAACATAAAGGTCACGTCGCCCTCGGGGTGGACCACGATGTCGTTATCGAGCGCCTGGGTAAAGTCGAGCAGCGGCTCGAGCACCTCGTAGTCGACCTTAATGAGCTTGAGCGCCTTGTCGGCGGCCTCCTCGGTCTCGGCGGCGACGATCGCCACCTCCTCGTTTTGGTAGCGCACCAGGTTCTCGAGGATCAGGCGGTCGTAGGGGCTCGGCTGCGGGTAGCTCTGGCCGGCGATGGTAAAGCGACGCTTGGGCACGTCCTCGTAGGTGTAGACGCCCACGACGCCCGGCACCTTCAGGGCGCGCGACGTATCGATGGAGCGGATCTTGGCGCGGGCATAGGGGCTGCGCTTGAGCTTGACAATCAGGGCGCCGGCGGGCACCAGGTCGCCCGTGTAGACGGGACGGCCCTCGAGCAGGGCCTTCGAGTCCTTCTTAGGTTGCTTGTGAGTGATCTGCTTGTAGGTGACGCCGTCAGAGCTGGTGTCGTTGACCGGCAGCTCGGGCAACTCAAAGCCCACCTGCACGCCGGACTCGTTGAGGAAGCGGACAATGGCGCGCAGCTGGCTCTCGTAGCCGCTGCAACGGCAGAGGTTGCCGGCGAGCTGGCGCGAGAGCTCCTCGCGCGTGGCGACGAGGCTCGGGTCCTCCTTGGCGGCGCGGGCAAGCGCCAGCACGTTCATGATAAGGCCGGGGGCGCAAAAACCGCACTGCTCGGCGCCTTCGGCAGCCATCGCGCGGGCAAGCGCCTCGGACTCAGCCTTGAGACCCTCGAGCGTGGTGATGGTATGGCCCTCGACGCGCGCGGCGGGAACCGAGCAGCTCAGCACCGGGTCGCCGTCGAGCCACACCGTGCACAGGCCGCAGTTGGTGGTCTCGCAGGCGCAGCGCACCGACGCGCAACCCTGCTCACGCAAAAGCGAAAAGAGCATGGTATCGGGGGCAATCTGAACCTTGACCTTGCGGCCGTTGAGCGTAAAGGAAAGATCGATGAGTTTGGCAGCCATTAGCGCACCTCGCTAGAATCGACGCCGGGCACGCGGCGGCAGGAATACTCGTCCGTGGCGAACTTGGGGATCTGCACGGTCTCGAGCTCGCGGGCAAGCGCGGCAGAAAGCTCGATGCCGGCGGCACGGCGCACGGCCTGGATGGCGAGCGGGGCCGAGATGCGGCGGCGGTAGTCGGCCGAGCCCCACAGGTTGGTTCCGTAGCTCAGGGCACGCACGGATGCAGCAAGGGCGCGAAGCTCGTCCTCGGAAGGCTGCTCGTTGGTAAGGCCGCACGCCACGCCCTGCAGCAGGGTCGCGCGCAGCGGGCGGGCGCCCACGGTGACGTGCCAAGTGTTGTTCCACCAGGCGGCGGTGACGTTGAGCGAGGGGAAGTCGGTCGCGGCCTTGCGCACGGCCTCGTAGCTCGCACGGTAATCGTGTTTAACGACCACGATGTGCTCGATCACGTCGCGCACGTAACCCATGTCGACGAACTCGGCGAGCGGCACGCGGCCGGCGCCTGTCAGCTCAACATACGAATCGAGCGCCAGGAACGCCGAGAGAACGTCCGAGAAGCCAAAGCGGCCGTAGATGCTGCCGCCCACCGTGGCGGTATTGCGCAGCTGCACGCCCACGATGTCGTGGACGGCGAACTCAAAGACATTGTTGACAAGCGCGTTGAGCTCGGCATGGCGCTCGAGCTGGCGCAGGGTGCACATGGCACCGATGCGAAACTCGGTCTCGGTCTCCTCGATCTGATCGAGTCTGCAGGCCGAAAGGTCAATCGCCGTCGCCACGCGACGCGAACCCAGACGCATCCAGATGCCGCCGCCCACAATCTTGTTGTTACGGTTCTTCTGTAAGAGCTCATAGGCTTCGGCCGCGTTTCCAACACGGACGTAGGTACCGAACTTGAGCACGTTCTCCCCCATCTCTTTACTTGTCCAGTGTCCTTTAGTGTACCAAACGAGGGCGCACGGCCCTCGCCACCATAGAAAAAGGCTCCCGGCAAAAATGCTGGGAGCCTTATCAGTTGCTATGTCGAGCTGGATTTAGCAGACGCCCTGGGCGAGCATAGCGTCGGCGACCTTCAGGAAGCCGGCGATGTTGGCACCCATGACAAAGTTGCCCTCCTGGCCATACTCCTTGGCGGTGTCGTCCACGTTGTGGAACATGCCGCGCATGAGCTGCTCGAGCTTGCCGTCGACCTCCTCGAAGGTCCAGGACAGGTGCTCAGCGTTCTGGCTCATCTCCAGGCCGGACACGAGCACGCCACCGGCGTTGGCAGCCTTGCCGGGCATAAAGGCGACGCCGTTCTCCTGGAAGTAAGTCGTGGCCTCGATGGTCGTGGGCATGTTCGCGCCCTCGCCGACCACCTTGCAGCCGTTGGCGACGAGCGCCTGGGCGTCCTCGAGCAGCAGCGTGTTCTCGCGAGCGCAGGGCAGCGCGATGTCGCAGGGAAGCTGCCACACGCCACGGCCGTCGCCCTCGTGCCACGTGGCATTGGGCTTCTCGTCGACGTACATAGCGAGCGTGATGCCCTTGTCGTGGCCAGAGCGCTTCTTGTTATAGACATGCTCGAGCACGGTGTAGTCGATGCCGTCGGGGTCCTCGACCCAGCCGTGGGTGTCGGAGCAGGCCAGCACCTTGCCGCCGAGCTGGGCGACCTTCTGGACCGCGTAGATGGCGACGTTACCGGAGCCGTGAACGACGACGTTCTTGCCCTCGAAGGACTCGCCGCGGCTCTTGAGGTACTCGTCCACAAAGTAGACCAGACCGTAGCCGGTGGCCTCGGTACGGGCGAGCGAGCCGCCAAAGGAGAGGCCCTTGCCGGTAAGGACGCCGGTCCACTCGTTGGTCAGGCGCTTGTACTGACCGAACATGTAGGCAACCTCGCGGCCGCCAACGCCCAGGTCGCCGGCGGGAACGTCGGTATTGGGGCCAATGTGGCGATAGAGTTCGGTCATGAAGGACTGGCAGAAGTGCATGATCTCGTTGTTGGACTTGCCCTTGGGGTCAAAGTCGGAGCCGCCCTTGCCGCCGCCCATGGGAAGGGTGGTCAGGCTGTTCTTGAGGATCTGCTCCAGGCCCAGGAACTTGAGCATGCCCAGGGTGACCGTCGGGTTAAAGCGCAGGCCGCCCTTGTAGGGTCCAATGGCAGAGTTGAACTCGACACGATAGCCGCGGTTGACCTGAACCTTGCCCTGGTCATCGACCCAGGGGACACGGAACATAACGATGCGCTCGGGCTCGACGAGGCGCTCAAGCAGGGCGGCCTCCTCGTACTCGGGATGGGCGTCGAGCGCCGGCTGGATGGTGCCGAGGATCTCGGTCGCGGCCTGGATGAACTCAGGCTGCTCGGGATAGCGGGCCTTGAGCTCGTCGAGAACTTTCTGCGTGTAGCTCATGCTTCCTCCAATTGATGGAAAAGAAAGGTGTCGTTCGCGGCGCCCCATGCGCCGCGAGCTTTATCGAGTATGGATAATATCGCACTGTTGCAGCAAAGTTTCGCATAAGCCGACGAGCAGATGTTTCGTTTTGATTACGATGCAGGTAGAAGCGTTTTTGAGCACCCGACGTACAAATCGCGTGTTTCGAAGCTGTTTCGTCCACATGGTCCATACCACCACAAAGAGGACAGGCACCTTTGTGGTGGTTGGCAGGATGCGTTGGCGGGAACGTATGTGAATCGAACACATCCAAGACGTTTTGCACGCCTCACAACGGTTTTGAGGACCGCGGGGCCCACCGGAGCCCATCCGTTCCCAAACGTGGCGGTATTTTACCAAACGCGCAGTGTCGCGCCACGAAAACGGCCCATCTACTACGTTTAACCAGCAAGGGTTAGCCATACCCACTTTTTCGTAACATCGGCAAGTCATCTACCTGCGGTTTTGTTTTTGCGGTTTTTGAAATGGTCGAGGGTAGTCACTTAAACGTAGTAGATAGGCCGGTTTTGTGGCGAGCGGCGATTCGGAGCCCTAGCGCAGGGATCTGAGACCGCCGGCCTCCTTGTTGAGCGTCGTAAAACGCACCGCATCCAGGTGCTCCAAGATGCTAATGGCTCGTTTGCGCGACACGCCTAAGGCCTCGCGCAGCACACTCGTCGTGGCAACGCCGCCAGCAGCCTCGATAGCCGCGGCGACGACCTCACGTGCATGGGCCTCGGCGGCGGCAGACAAGGCAACGTCGCGTTCGATCTTAACGATCGCGCGGTTGAGCGAAAGCTCGCGCAGGGCACGCGTCATGGTGTCGCGATCGAGCTGCAGACGCTCACCCACCTCGGGCAGCGTCGCCGCACCGAGACCCGCCTCGTCGAGGGCGGCCACGATGCGCTGGCTCGCCTCGCGCACCACACGTATCGCCGCAGCGGCAGAGTGCGGGTCGAACACCTCGGCACCGTCGACGGTGCACACGCCGCGCGCACAGCCCTCGAGAACGAGCGCGGACGCGACGTCTTCGCCCGCTGTCGGCCAGGCGGCATGCGCGACCTCGCCCGGCGTGAAACCCGTCTGCTTGGGCGCGGCCCAGTGCATGGCGGCCAGCGTGACGGAGAGCGTGGCGAGGGCGGCATCGAGCACAGCGGGGGCGGCATAGAGCTCCTCGGTCGAGCGCTCGGCACGAAGCGCCACGGCGTGACCCGAGGAAACCGCCCCGTGCAGGAGCGCAGCCGCCTCGGCACCCGAAAGATCGAGAGCACGGGCTGCGGCCGCGGCAGGCACGGGCAGGCGCTGCAGCCCCAACCATGCGGCAACGGCGGCGGCGCGGTCGTCGGCATCCAGGGCCCCGAGCAGCGCACACTCGCCCGCGGAGAGGACGCGCGAGCGGCGACACCGCGAAAGAAGAACACGACCGCCGCCGATAAGCACCACCGGCGAGAACGCGAGCACAATGAGGCCGTCGCCCGATCGCACGGGAAGGCGCTCCTCCAGACGGACCTGCACGATGCGGGTCTCGCCAACCTCAATGGGTCCCTCACCCTCCATGAGCATGATACGGCCAAGGACCTCCGCCGTACCCGCCATCACATGAACGCGCGTACCGGACCCGAAGGGCGCGGGCTTGGTGCCCTCGCGCCCCAGATACGTGAAGCGGGCGATGAGCCTGAGCGTCGAGCCCTCAGCACCAGACCCGCAGAGGACCTCGCCACGCGGAAGGTCGCCCGCACCGTCGCCCACGATGTTGAGCGCCGCGCGCTGTCCGGGCAACGCCCGAGGAGTATCACCATGCACCTGAATCGCACGCACGCGGCAGCGCACGCCCGCGGGACATGAGACGAGCTCGTCGCCCACCGCTACGGGGGCATCGTGAAGCGTGCCCGTGACGACCGTCCCGGATCCCTTGATGGTGAAGCAGCGGTCGATGGGCAGGCGCGGGGCCAGACCGGGGCGCACCGGGCGGGATGCGGCATCGGCCAGGAAAGAGTCGATGGCGGCATCGAGGGCAAGGCGAACGTCCTCGATGCCCACGCCCGTGCGCGAGGAAACAGGCACCACGGGCGCATCGGCAAAGACGGTATCGCTGAGGAAGTCCATCACGTCGAGCTCGGCGAGCTCCGCCGTCTCGTCATCGGCCAGATCGCGCATCGTGAGCGCCACCACGAGGTGCCTCACGCCCAACAGCTCCAACACGTACACGTGCTCTCGCGTCTGCGGCATCACGCCCTCAACGGCAGAAACCACCAGCAACGCAACGTCCACGCCGGTGGCACCCTGTACCATCGCGCGCAGGTAGTGCGCATGCCCGGGCACGTCAACCAAGCCGACAAGCTTGCCGCTGGGAAGCTCGAGCTCGCCAAAGCCGAGCTCAGTGGTCATGCCTCGGCGCCGTTCGACCTCCAGACGGTCGGGATTTTTGCCGGTCAGCGCCTCGATAAGGGCCGACTTTCCGTGGTCGACGTGTCCTGCTGTTCCAACGACAACGGGACACTCGACAAGCTCACGCGCAGTCATCGACGCAAACCCGCCCGCACGGCATCCGCCAACGCAGACGCACACAGGTCAAGGTCGGTGTCGTGCAAAAGCGTGCGAACGTCAAACAGCACCTGGTCGTGGCGCACGCGTGTCACAACCGGCGTATCGGGCTCCTGTACCATAGCGCGCTTTAGGCCATCGGCGGATAGACGCCCATCGACGGGACAGACGGCAACGCAAAATGTAGGGAGCTCGACAGTCGGCAGCGATCCGCCGCCGGGAGTAGAGGCGCCCTCGACAACCTGCAGCTCCACGGCCTCCTCGCACTGAGCCTCGCGAAGCTTGCGCAGCATGCGGTCGTGCAGGCGCTTGGCCTGGCGCTCGAGCGGAGCCGGCGCGCCGGAAAGCATGTTGAGTACCGGGATCTCCCGATGCGCCGCATCGGGACCGGTCACATACAGTCGCAAAGTGGCCTCGAGCGCCGCGAGCGTGAGCTTACCGGGGCGAAGCGCGCGCATAAGCGGATGAGAGGCGCAGGCGGCAATTGCCTGGGCGTTGCCAAGGATGATGCCCGCCTGCGAAGCACCGAGCAGTTTGTCGCCCGAGCACGAGACGACGTCAACGCCGGCGCCAAGAGACACGGACGCGGGCCTCTCCCCCGCATCGGCGAGTACCCCATCTGCAAGCAAAGCGCCTGAGCCTTGGTCCTCGTAAAGCAACAGGCCATGTTCATGCGCCAGCGCAGAAAGCTCCGCCACGGAAACCTCCTCGTGGAAGCCCTCGATACGGTAGTTGGAAGGATGGACTTTGAGGATCATCGCCGTGTTGGGCGTGATGGCGTTTCGATAATCATCCAGATGTGTGCGGTTGGTAGAGCCAACCTCGACAAGCTTGGCACCCGAAGCCGCCATGATGTCGGGGATGCGGAAGCTGCCGCCCACCTCGACAAGCTCGCCGCGGCTCACGATGACCTCTTTGCCGAAGGCATGCGCGGCAAGCACCAACAGCACCGCGGCGGCATTGTTGTTGACAACTAAGGCGTCCTGCGCCCCCGTGAGCGTGCGCAGCAGACGCGCGGCATGCTCTTTGCGGCCCCCGCGAGCGCAGGTTGAGACGTCATACTCAAGCGTGCTGTAGCCTCGGGCGACATCGGTCACCGCCTGCACCGCCGCGGGAGCGAGCGGAGCGCGGCCCAGATTGGTGTGAATCACAACGCCCGTCGCGTTGACGGCAGGGCGCAGGGTCGGCAGCGACAGGCGATGGGTCCGCTGCTCAATTGCCAAGGCGAGCTCGCGCTTGTTCCTTGCAGGGGCGCCGGAGCGAATCGCCGCGCGCTCGGCATCGAGCTCGGCGTCAATCGCCTCGCGTACCATCGTGTCGCCTGCATCGCCAGCAGCCTTCATGACCGGCCACTCGGCAAGCAGCTCGTGAACGGCGGGAATGGAACGCAGGCGGCCGCGCACCTCGGCAGACATGGATTCGCAGTCGCTCATGAAAAGCCTTTCGACATGTTCAATAAAAAGCTGGTCCCCCGCGATCGTCATCGGGCAAATAAATACCGGCGCGCACGCAAAAGGGACAGGTCCATTATGGCAGCTCGTGACAAGACGTCGAAGCGCCTCGTCTAAAACCTGCCAAAATAAACCTGTCCCTTTTTGGTCGGTTATGGCTTGGTGGCTTTAGGCCTCCTTATTGGCGTAGATAAACCAGTAGCCCAGCGCCACGATCAGGGCGCCACCCACGATATTGCCCAGCGTGGCGACCGTAAGGTTGAGCGCCAACCCGGCAGCGTTGAGGGCATCGGCGCCAGCGACATCGGCTCCATAGCCGCAGGAGTGCATCAAAATACCCATGGGCAAAAAGTACATGTTGGCAACGCAGTGCTCAAAACCGCAGGCCACAAAGGCGGCAATGGGCAGCAAAATGCCCACGACCTTATCGACCACGGTCTTGCCGGCAGCGCCGATCCATACGGCCAGGCAGACAAAGATGTTGCACAGAATGCCGCGGAAGAAGATGGTAACGGCGTCGATCGTAACCTTACCGGCGGCGACGCTCACCATGGCGTTGGCGACGGCCTCGCCGTTGAGCTTGTAAATAGCTGCCATGTAAATCAAAAAGACAACGAACAGGGCGCCGGCAAAATTGCCGATCCACACAATAGCCCAAGCCTTGAGCATCTGGACGAGCGTGATCTTGTTGCTCTTAAGCGCGCAGACCATAAGCGAGTTGCCGGTAAACAGCTCCGCGCCGCAAATAAGCACGAGCACCAGCCCCAGGCAAAAAGCAAGGCCACCCACAAAGCGCTGAGCGCCCCAGCCAAGGGACGCATCGCTCAGAAAGACCGTGAAGAACAGGCCGCCAAAGGCGATGAACGCACCGGCGAACATAGCGAGCAAAAAGGCCTTCGAGACCGGCAGGTTAGCCTTGGTAACGCCGGCGGCCTCGGTCTTCGCCTCGATCGCGGCGGGCGCCAGGCAATCGGAGGTGGGGTATTCTGCCTTGCTCTGTGCCATGGAAATCACTTCTTTCTTACGATTCGGGACAAACGCTCCTGGTTCATTTGCCCCGCGAGGTCGGACGGTATAAAAATAAACGCGAGCCAAATTAGCATATTGGCCTGCGATTATATAGCTTGGAGCGGGCGACGGGAAGTCCAAGGATTTGCTTCGCTGCGGGCCTTCGGCCCTTGCGTGCTGCGCTGGAAAATGCTCACGCATTTTCTCAGCTCCGCACCCTGGCGGATTCGATTCCCGTCGCCCGGCGCGTAAACGAAAACAGCTCTGATCCCCAAAGGAAACCAAAGCCGTTAAAACAATTCTTATGGAGCGGGCGACGGGAATCGAACCCGCGTCATCAGCTTGGAAGGCTGGGGTTCTACCATTGAACTACGCCCGCAAGATATGGTCGGGACGACAGGATTTGAACCTGCGACATCCTGCTCCCAAAGCAGGCGCGCTACCAAACTGCGCCACGTCCCGAAGGTGTTGAGCAGCTAAGGTCTAAACCTTGCGTGTCCCAAAGCGAAGGAAATTATAGGGGAGACTCCCCGCCTGTGCAAGCGACGATACCCTAGCTCCTCGAATGTACGACAAACCAGCTGTGGAGCAGGCCGATCACAAACGCCACCACGGCAACCGGCGCCCACGCGGCTCCAATGTCTGCCAGCGGCAGCGCATCGAACGGCAGCCACGCGCCCGTAAAGAACGCATCGCGGACCGAGGTAATCACGCTCTGCACTGCGACAACGCCGCCGACCCAGACCCACACCTGCGGATGCGCGTCGCAAAAACCGTGCACCAGACCCATAAGCACCAGCACGATGGCGACGGGGTACAGGGCGTTGAGCATGGGCACCGAGAACATAAGAATCACGTCGAGGCCCACGTTGGAAAGCACGCACGAAAACGCCGCGAACACAAAGGCGAGAACAGCAAAGGGACGACGCATGGCCTCCTCGGAAGCCTCCGCTCCCCCTTTGACCACATACGTCTCGCAGAAATAGCGCGAACAGCAGCTGATAAGGCCAATGCACACGTTCATGCAAGCGAGGAAGAAGATCGCAAAGACCACGACCGTGCCGGCGAGGCCAAAGTGCATAGAGGCGGAACGGGCGAGGATGGCGGCACCGTTGGTGGCATCGGGCATCACGGTGCTGAGCTGCGCGCCGGCAAGGCCCAAGCCGCAGTAGATGATGGCCATGAGCACACCGGCGATCACGCCGGAGCGCGAAATCTCGAAGGCAACGCGCTTGTCATCGGTAACACCCAGCTCGTGGATGGTCTCGGCGATGATGATGCCAAAGGCGAGCGACGCGAGCAGGTCCATGGTCTGATAGCCGGTCAAAAAGCCCTGTACGGCAGCGCCAGCATTATAGGGAGCCTGCGGCGCGGCAGCGGAGCCCAGCGGCGAGACCACAGCGGCACCCACGACCAATACGATAAGGGCAATGAGCGCGGGGCCCGTAATGCGGCCGAGCACGCGCGTGATGACGCCGGGGCGCAGCGTGAGCGCAAACGCGATGATAAAGAATCCAACGGCAAACACCAGGCGTGCCGTGCTGAGCGAGACGCCCTCGGGCAGCAGCGGCACCAGCATCTCGAAGGCCGTGGAGCTCGTGCGCGGAATGGCCAGGCACGGGCCAATGGCCAGATACACCGCCGCAACAAAGAACTCGCCAAACTTGGGGTGCACGCGGCCGGCAAGCTCGCGCGCCGTTCCGGCAAGCGCAACGGCGATAAAGCCCATGACGGGCAGGCCGATGGCGGCAATGAGAAAGCCAAGCATGGCAACCGGCGTGGCAGAGCCTGCCTGCAGCGCCAGCAGCGGCGGGATAATAAGGTTGCCGGCGCCAAAGAGCATCGAGAACAGGGCGATGCCGACGGTGAGGACATGGTCGGAGCGCAGACCGCGCGGGGCGGATGAAGCCATGGGACCACCTTTCGGGTCGAATCAAAAACGGGACGGGCACAAGACCCGTCCCGCAAGTATATACGCTTTAGCAGGCTAAATCGCGCACAGCTTCAATCTAGCCACCCCTTTTGAGCCGTTACGCGTCCGAGCGACGACGACGCAGCAGCTCGAGCGCTATTGCGATAAGCGCAACGGCGCCCGCAGCCACGGCGACGGCCAATGGCGCGTGATCGCCCGTATCGGCGAGCTGCTGAGCGCTCGACTTGGAAGATTCCTTCTTGCCGGAGTTTTCCGCGCCCGATGCCTTTGCCTTATCAGCTGCGGAGTCATCCGAACTACCGGGTTTTGTCGGATCCTTTGAATCCGGCTGGTCCGAATCGGGCGTTCCGGGCTTTTCCGGCTCCGGCTTACTCGGGTTGTCGGGCTCAGGCTTATCCGGGTTATCCGGGTCCGGCTTGTCCGGCTGATCAGGCTCCGGTTTGCCGGGCTCGGGCCTGCCCGGGTCAGGCTGGTCGGGCTCGGGCTTGTCCGGCTGGTCCGGGTCAGGCTGGTCCGGGTCCGGCTTGTCCGGATCAGGTCCATCGGGCTTGTCCGGATCGGGAACCACCGGGTCCGGGTCGACAGGCTCTTGCTTCTTCTTCACCGTCAGCGTACCGGGCTCAACCGTGACATCAAAGTTCGGGTCGGTGACCGTCGCCTCGATCTGGTACTCGCCCGCCGGAGAACTCTCATCGGCGACGCAGGAGTACTCGACCTTCACGCCCGAGGTATCGGCCGAGCTCTTTAGGCTCGAGGTAAAGGCGGGATTCATCTCTCCCTCGAAGCGTTCAACATCGTCGACTTTTACCTTAAGCTTCGTCGGCGCAATCCTGAACTTGCGCGAGGCGGCGCCGATATACCCGTTGCTTCGCAGCGTGGCAACGGCGCGATACGTGCCGGCATCGGTCGGGGCCTCACTCGACGAATAGTGCGTGCCGCCCGTCCCGTAATACCTGACCCTCAGGTCACCTTCGCAGGCCTTGGGAACCCCCGTGACCTCGGGCGCCTGGGCGTCACCGCTATAGACGAAGTTGCCGCTCTCAAATGCAAGCTTGACCCGCTTCGCCTGAACGACCAGAACAAAGTGCGCGGTCCCGGTCTCACCCCGAGCGTCCTTGCACGTGATGTCAAAGCTAGACACTCCGGCCTTGGACGGGGTGCCCGAGAGCGTCAGGCCGCCCGCTGTGCGGGTGAGCTTAAACCCGTCGGGGAGCTTAGCGTCGTCCCATGTGTACTCATATGGAGCTTCGCCACCCGCGGCACCCGCAATCGTCGCTCGATACGTGCTATGCGCACGTGCGACCGGCAGCAGACCGCCGTTGAACACGAGGGCATCCCGGAGCACAACGGAAACGACGGCACGATCGCTTTCCACCTGCGCCTCGGTACCAAGGTAGCGCTGAGTGACGCGGCAGAAATACTCGCCGGCGCAATCCTCATCAAGGCCCTCGATGAGGAGCGTCTCCCCCGTCTCGCCCTCGAGCGCCACGGTCTCGCCGCCCACCATGTGGAACCACTGATAGGAAAGTTCGACATCGGCGGCGGAACCCGTGGACGAGGACGTGTGGTCGAGGACGCCCTTGCCCGCCTCGGCAGCAACCGAGAGCACAACAGCATCGCCCTCGTGGGCACTCGCGTCCTGTGGCTGCGCAATCACCTTCGGAGCGTCCGCTTTCGCGAACTCGAACGTAATCTCGTGCGACGCGGTGACGCCACTCAGCGTGACCTCGTACGCTCCGCCCTCATAGCCGGAAATATCGAGATCGATGGCCTTGTCCGGGCCGGCTTCCGTGACCGTCACCCGCTCGAGGTAGCAGCCCTCGTCGGGCGTCGCCGAGAGCGTCACGTCGCCGCCCGCATCAACGGTGACGGAAGCGTTGTCGACCGAACCGTTGACCGCCTTTGCCGTCACCTCAAAGCGCTCGGGCTTGTCCGGGTTATCGGGCTCGGGGTTATCAGGGTCGGGATTATCGGGATCAGGCTTGGGATCTGGATCAGGCTTGGGATCTGGATCAGGCTTGGGATCTGGATCAGGCTTGGGATCCGGATTAGGATTATCGGGCTCCGGATTATCCGGGCCGGGGTTAGGACCAGGATCAGGCTGATCAGGATCCGGGTTGTCCGGGTCGGGGTTATCCGGATTGTCCGGGTCCGGAACCACCGGGTCGGGACCGACGGGCTCCTGCTTCTTTTTCACCGTCAGCGTTCCGGGCACGACCTCGACATCGAAATTCGGATCGGTGACCGTCGCGCCGATCTGGTACTTGCCAGCAGGAGAGCTCTCATCGGCATCGCAGGAGTACTCGACCTTCACACCCGAAGTATCAACCGCACTCTCCAGGCTCGAGGTAAACGCCGGGTCCGCCTCTCCCTCGAAGCGCTCGGCGTCGTCAACCTTCACCTTGAGCTTTGCCGGAGCGATCTCGAACTGGCAGGCAGCGGCACCGATGTAGCCGTGGCTGCGCAGCGTGGCGACAGCGCGGTATGTGCCGGCATCGGTCGGGGCATCCGTCGAGAAATATTGCGTACTTCCGCATCCGTAGTACCAGACCTTCAGGTCACCCTTGCAGACCTTGGGAGCACCGGAAACTTCGGGGGCCTGCGACGCGCCATTAAAGGTAAAGTCGCCATCCGTAAACGTAAGCTTTACGCGCTTTGCCTGGACAGCGAGCGCAAAGCGGGCGGTCATGGCCTCGCCACGGGCATCCGTGCACGTAATATCGAAGGCGAAAACGCCCGTCTTGGACGGAACACCAGAGAGCGTCAGACCGCCCGAAGTACGGGAGAGCTTGAGCCCGTCGGGGAGCTTCGTCTTATCCCATGCGTACTCGTACGGAGCCTTGCCGCCCGCGGCCCCGGCAATCGTGGCGATGTACGTGCCGTGCGCACTCGCTGCCGGCAGCAGGCCACCGTTAAACACAAGGGTGTCCCAGGCAACGACGGAGACGGAGACGCAATCACTGTCCGTCTGCTTCTCAGTACCAAGGTAGCGCTGAGTGATGCGGCAGAAATACTCGCCGGCCAGCTCGTCGTCGAGGTCCGCGAGCGAGAGCGTCTCCCCCGTCTCGCCCTCGAGCGCCACGGCCTTGCCATTCACCATGCGGAACCACTGGTAGGAGAGCTCAACCTCGGCAGCGCAACCCGTGGACGAGGCCGCGTGGTCGGCGACGTTCTTGCCCGCCTCGGCCGCGACCGAGAGCACAGCCGAATCGCCCTCATGGACGCTCACGTCGTGCGGCTGCGCGACCACACGCGGAGCGTCCGCCTTCGCAAACTCGAACGCGACCTCCCGCGATGTGGTGACATCGCTCAGCGTGACCTTGTACGCCCCGCCCTTGTAATCAGAAATGTCGAGGTCAACGGTCGCATCTGAGCCGGCCTGCGCGACCGTCACGCGCTCGAGGTAGCAGCCCTCGTCGGGCGTCGCCGAGACGGTCGCATCCCCGCCCTCAACGACCGAAACCAAGTCGTTGTCGACCGAACCGTTGACTGCCTTCGCCGTCACCTTGTAATGTTCGGGCTTCTTCTTGACCGTCAGCGTACCGGGGTCGACCGCGACATCAAAGTTCGGATCGGCAACCGCCGCGTCGATCTGGTACTCACCCGCCGGCGATTTCTTATTCGCCGAGCAGAAGTACGTAACTTTAACGTCCGAGGTGTCGCAACGGCTCACCAAGCTGGAGGTAAACTCGGGATTTTCCTGGCCCTCAAAGCGCTCGGCATCGTCGACCTTCACCAGCAACTGGGCAGGTGCAACGGAAACCGTCAACTCGACGTCCTCGGCGGCAAGATAGTTTCGAGACGCCTTGGCATGGGCGACAACACGTGCCGTACCGGCAGCCTTCACCGTCGCGCAGCGTCCCTTAATCGAAACCGGGCCCCTATCGTCATCGGAATCGACCAGCTCAAAAGTCACGGGAGTCTGGGCAACGTTGTTAAACACAATGGGGTCTCCACCATACACGCCCGAATAGCTTGTCGTTCCCGTAATGACCTGGCTCGCCTTTGTAATCGAGAACTCGGCGGACTCTTTACCCTGATAGTTGGAGTCAGTCACCTTAACCGTGACGCGGTAGTTACCGCTGTCGCACGGCTCCAGCGCCGTCGGACCATAGGACGTTCCATCTATACCGCAATAGGCAACGGAATAGCCAGACGTATCAAGGCCGGCAACCGCAACCGCCGCACCGTGTCGTGCGCCATCGTATGTCACATCAGACGTCTCGATCGAAATATCGACCGGGGCCTTCTCGATCGTGAAGTCACAGGAGGCATTACCGACATATCCCTTGGCGTCGAGCGTCACCACCGCACGATACGTGCCGGCATCCACCGGCGCCTGATCCGACGAGTAATGTGTGTCGCCCGTGCCAACATAGGTCAGTTTGACATCGTCCTCGCAACCCTCGGGCACGCCCGAAAGCTCCGGGGCCTGCGCCGTCGCGTTGTAGGTAAAGGTCTGGCCCTCAAATGTAAGCGGGGCTTCCTTCGCCTTCACGAGCAGCGCGAAGTGCGCATCGCACTTGTTGCCCAGGTCATCAGTGCACCCAATCTTGAAGCTATGCACACCCGTAGCCGCAGGCACGCCCGAGAGTACCAAGGCGCCCGATCCGTCATCTGCCAGCGTCAGCTGCATGCCCTCAGGAACCTCAACATCATCCAAGTTGTACGCATACGGTGCCTTGCCGCCCGTAGCGCCCGCAATCACGACGCGGTACTCATCGTGAGCGGTCGCCACCGGCAGCACGCGCCCGTTAAACACGAGTGCTTCTCGCGGCACGATGGATACCTTCGCATGTTCGGTATCCGTCTTTGTCACCGTGCCCAGGTAGTTCTGCGTAATGCGACAGAAATACTCACCTTCGCCGTCGCTGTCGAGCTGGGTGATCGAAAGCGTCTCCCCCGTCTCGCCCTTCAGCGCCACCGCCTTGCCGCCATCGTCAGACACGCGATACCACTGGTAGCTCAGCTTGACGTCTGCAGCGGATCCAGAAGACACGGCCGCATGGACGCGAACGTTGCGCCCCGCCTCCGCGGCAACCGAAAGTTCAACCGGATCGCCCTCATAAGCACTTGCATCCTGCGGCTGAGCGAGCACCTCCGGAGCCGCAGCCTTTGCGAATTCAAACGTGACCTGCTGCGGAGCACTCACGCCACTCAGCGTGACCTCATACGCCCCACCCTTATAGTCAGAAATATCAAGGTCATAGGCATTGCCGGCCGAACCATCCTCGCCAGCCTCTTCGGCAACGGTCACGCGCGTCAGGTAGCAGCCCTCATCGGGCGCCGCCGAAAGCGTCACCTTGCCATCCGTGGCGACCAAAGCAGACTCCGGATCAACCGATCCGTTGACCGCTCGGGCCGTCACCTTGTACTTAGGCGCCTCCGCAAAGCGCGCCTCGACAGTCATGTTGTCCTCGGGGACAAACGTCCAGGTAGCATCCGTGCTCAGCGGCTCATCGCCCAGCGACCCGTCGTCGTTGCGTGCATACCACCCATCGAACACATAGCCCGCATCGGGAACGGCAGTCAGGGTCGTGGACTCACCGTTCTCGACTTCGTTGGTCACGGCATAGCCCAGAGATTCGTCCTCGGAGGAACCCTCGACGTGTCCGCCCTGACGCGAATCCACCGCCGTAACCGTCATCGACGCCCGCTCATAAACGGCCGTAAAAGTACGGTTGCCAAACACAACGCGGTTGATCACTGGCGTGGCACCCACAGGCATGCCGTTCTCGTCGACCCAGTATTTAAACTTCCAACCCTTGTGCGGCACGGTAAACATAATCGCCGCGGAGTGGTAGGAGCCGCCGGTACCAAGCGCAACCATGCTAAAGCCCGCGTCCTTGGGATACGTAGCAACCTGAACATCACAGCCCGTCTCATAGAACACGGCCGTAAGCTGCCTATTCTCCTTTGCGGTACCGATATAGAACGCGCTGTAGCTCACCGTGACACCCGCATCGTCGACCCAATGCGAGAAGTGGTACTTCTTCCACGGGATCGCGATCGCCATAAACATGTCGCCCCTGTCGTATGACCTGCTGCCGGCAGGAATGCCGTCGACCAGAAGGGCCGTACCGCGGAAGATGGACGAGCCGGTGACGGTAATGGTCACCTGTCCATCGGATTCGAACTGCGCGTAGTACGTTATGTCTTGCGTGACGGTCACATCGAGAGTCGTCGCAGTCTCGACAATCGAGGTGCCCTCCTTATCGGTGCTCCAGCCCACAAAGCGATAGCCCATACCGGCAACAGCGGTCAGTTCCACCTGATCGCCCACGGCAAAGCTGCCGCTGCCCGTAGCACGGCAGCCCCTGTTCGATGCCTTGTCCTTCACCACGACCTCGCCCGTAACGGTCACCTCGTACGGATCGGCAAACACGGCCCGGAGCTCCAACGTATCGTCCTCGAGCCCCTCGACCATATCCTTGTCGAGCTTAACCCAACAATGGGCGTCGCAGCTCAGCAGCGACTTGTTGCCCTCGGCATCCAGGACATACCAGCCGACAAAACGTTTGGTTCCCATAGGCGTAGCGTTGAGTTCGACCGTATCACCGAATTGATAGGCACCCTCTCCGCTCAGGGTACCAACGCTATCGTCACTCGCGCTCAAAACGACCTGATAGGACTTAGGCGTAAAGGTCGCCGTATAGGTGGCGTCACCTGTGACCTTAACGGTATAGTCGGCGTTCTCGCTGACTGACTCGCCCTTGTCGTCCGTCCAACCCGCAAACGAATACCCGGTGTTGGCGATCGCACGAAGCGTTGCGCGGTCGCCGGCCTCATAGCCACCAAAACCGCTCACGGCTCCGCCCTCGGCAGGCGAAGCAACGGTATGCACGACATACGAACCCGACGCAAAGACGGCATAGAGCGACGTGTCCTCACGCACGGTAAATCGATATGTTTTCTTGGAGCTCACGCACGTGCCGTTCTGGAACCAGCCCACAAAAGCCGTATCCTCGGCGGCGATAGCGCGCACGGTTGCAACCTGTCCGGCGGCATACGCCCCCGCACCCTCGACCGTGCCCATGTTCTCTTCGCAGGAGACGTCCACCGTATATTGCTTTGCCGAGAACACGGCCTGGAGCGTCGTGTCGGACGTTGGCATCACGTGATAGGTGCTATCACGGCTTACCACGGCGCCCGAAGCATCGGCCCAATACTCAAACGCATAGTCCGAAAGCGCATGCGCGGTCAGCGTGGCGGCATGCCCCGCCTCAACGGTACCCGTGCCCTCGACCCAGCCGGCGACACTCGATTCGACCAGCGAGCCGGTGCCGGAATCGACTACCGTCGTGGCGTCGACTTCATAGCTTTTTGCCATAAAGCGAGCGATGTGCACATGGCTGCGCTCCTGGTGGCAGGTGAACTCCGCATCGGCAGACTCAAACGTGCCGTCTGCCGTATACCAACCAGTAAAGACATAACCGGGATTGGGCGTTGCCTTAAGGGCAACCTCCGCGCCGCGGTCCGCAAGAACACGGCTCGCCTTGACGGTGCCGCCCTCCGCAGGATCAGCGAGGGGCACGCAGACGGTATCGATAGGCACAAAGCCCGCGGTAATAACGCAGTGCCCGGTTTTACCGCGAGCCTTCGCAACCAACGAGGTCTCGTGCTTAAGGCTCTTCAGGCGGCCATTGACGTACCAACCCCAGAACAAAAAGCCAGGATGGGCCTTGGCCGTCAAATGAAGGGTTTCCCCTAATTTGAACTTATCGGTCGTAGGCTTCACCACGGTCCCATTGCACGTCACGGTACCGCCGAGCCATGAATCGGCGGTGACGATGACCTCGGGCTTTGAGTCGGTAAAAATCGCGGTATAGGTATCGCTCTTGGTGACCTTGACGACCAGCTCGGCGGTGTCGTACTCCTTACCGGAGTCATCCTTCCAATGGTCAAAACGATAGCCGTCGTTGGCCTTTGCCTTGAGCATCACCGTATCGCCGTAGCCACAGGTAACAGAAAATGCGCCCGGATGCCCCTCGATCTCAACGGCACCGCGCTCCACAAAGGTCTTTTTTGCCTTCGCCGTCACGGTATACGTGTTTTCCTCAAACACCGCACGCACCGTGCAATCCACGTCCTCGGGATAGAACTCAAGGTAGCTGGGGTCGGTGCCCAAAAGCAGGTCCGTCTTGGCGTCGTACCAGCCCTTAAAGGTAAATTGTTTGCTCGCCTCGGCCGTGAGCTCAATGCTCAGCGTGGCAGGCTCGCCCTTCATGCAGTAGCCCTCGCCGTGCACCAAATATTTGCCCGCCATGGCCGCGGCCGGCTCAACGACAACGTCCACCTTGCAGGCACGCGTAAACTTTGCCTGGATCACGCAGTCGGTAATGGGCTCAAAGGTATAGGAGCGCTCGCTCGAAACAAGCGTCGAGGTGGCATCCGAGCCGCCGTTGCTCAGATACCAACCGTCAAAGATATAGCCCTCGGATGGGGTGGCCTCCGCGGTCACGCGCTCGCCTTCGGGAACCTCGAGTACCATGACAGCAGTCTCACCGCGCTTCAGCGTAACGGTACCGCCCTCGAGCGGGTCGGCCTCGGCACGCACAGTATGCGCATCCCTGCCGTCCATTACAGCCTCGATCCGGGCATTCCCGTTAACGCGGTATTCGCAAACTTCCTGCTTGTTGGCAATCGTGATACCCTGCGCATCGGTTTCTCGCCACTCTACAAACCGGTACGTCTTCTCCGGATTGTCGGGGCGCACCTTGGGCCGCATCGTAAACGTGAGAATGTCCCCATCCTTCGCGCGAACCTTGCCATCCACGACCGGCACACCATCGCACAGCACCTCGGCGCTGTCGAAGGGATCGGTATTCACTAGGATGGTCTTATCCGCCCTGCGGAAGCGTGCAACCAGATGGCGGTCGACCTCGGCCTTAAAGATATACGTACGCTCGGGCGAAACCTCGACGCCGTCCTCAAACCATCCCACAAAGGCATAGTCAGGACCCTCGCTCGCAGTGACCATAGCCTGATCGCCACGCGTAATGCTCTGCTTTACGGGGCTTGCGGTGCAGCCTGTCGAAAAATCGGCCTGAATGCCATCGGCTTCGGCAACTGCCGTAATCTCGACTTTTTTCTCGAAAACGGCCGTCATCTTTACAACCTCGGGCGTCAGGTCCGTGATCGTCATCGTCTTGAGAGGAGATGTCGAGACCTCGACGCCGTTCTCTTTCCAACATACGAAGCGATAGCCGGGATTTGCGACAGCCTCGAGCGTGGCGACCGTCCCCTCATAGTGGATACCGCCTCCGGTAACGACGCCGCCCACCTCGGGCTGCGCGGTGGCAATAATTTCGATCTTATGGTCGCCATGAGGCTTGGGCTTCTTGTGGTCGTCGATGATGTCCTTAATCTCCTTGAGCACCTTGGTGCCCACAGCGGCAACATCCTCAATATTGTCGGCCATACCGATCTCGATCACCGCGTCGGCCGCGATGGGGTCGACGATCTCGCCCAAGCCATACATGGCAGCGAGAAAGGCCGCAGCCGTAATCGCGGCGATGAGCGCGGCCTTCAGCGCCGCGAGTGACTCGTCGGGGTCAGTCGCCTCGCGGAAATGCGCGGTGTACTGCACATCCCCCTCGAGCACAAACGTGTAGGACGGACCATCGTCGCCGGTAAAGACAACGTTGCCGAGGGCATCGGTCGCGTAGTCAAACACATAGCCAGGCATTGGCACCGCCACGACCGTTACGCGCGATCCGATACCGTACAGACCGGTAGAGAGGAACTGTCCGAGCGGCTGCCCACTCTCATCGACCCCGTCCACACTCAGCACAACGCTCGCCTGCGGAGCACAGTAGCGCGGAGTAATTTCGATCCTAGCGTCAGTTTTGTCCTCGGACACAATCGCGTCCGCCTTGTCCACCGTATAGGTAAAGTCGAGCTGATCGCTCACGGCGTACGCATCATCGCCCTCGCCCAGATACCAGCCCAGGAACAGCGCGTTATCCGTGACGGCGGAAACCTCAACCGTCTCACCGGCATTGCGAGAGCAGTTTTGAGCGGTAACACTCAGGTGCGCATAGTCCTGTGACGAATCGGTCGCCTGCGCATCGTTGACACGCACCGCATAGTCCTTGAGCTTAAAGCGAGCCTCGAGGGACAGATCCTTATCCGGCGTAAACGTGTAGACCGGCTCCCTGGAGATGTACTTGCCGGACTCGGTGTCATACCAACCCTTAAACGTGATGTTGTCGTTGAGCATTCCTAGAGCACCGGCATCGAGCGTGACCTCGTCGCCTGCATCAATCGTCGTCGCGCTGGAAACATCGGGCAGTTCAACGCCGTCCATCAGCTTGCGTTCGCCTTTATCGATCGTTTGGGCATAGGAGATCTGGAACGACGTCGGCTCAGGCTTCTTGAGCTGTAGCGTGCCCTTGGTCTGGGTTTCAAAATGCGAATAGCCGTCGTCATACACGAGCTTTACGGGCTGTCCGTCCATCGACTCATCGAAGACGTCACCGTCGCAGGGGGTGGCCGTAAGGTACTCGCCGAGCTCTTCCTGTATGAGCGCCTCGTAGTTCCAAATCGATACCGTATGCGGGTAATCGAGCTCAACGCTCATGCCCTCGAGCGAAATGGTCTCCCCCGTCTCGTAGGTCATGTTGTTGGGGTCGCATGAGATCTCAACGTTCTCGAGCACCTTGCCCACCGGGACGGGCAGGCAGCCGTTGCACCTCTCCCAAACAGCCTTGGGCTCTCCCTTGCTGTACTTTGGAATCATCTTTGCGGGGACCATGACGGTCATGTTGTATTTGGGGAACGTGTCGGTGTTAATGAGCACCGCATGGTTGCACCCAAAGAACACGGTCTCGAGATTGGTACTGCCAAACGCCTTTTCCGGCAACTCCTCGATCTTGGAGTTATATGGCAGCGTCAGTCCGCCGCTCAAGTCGGTGCCGTAGAAGCAGGTGTGGCCAAGCGTTTCGACCGTTGTGTTGCTCTCGAGCCCTGTGGTAGCAAGGTTCGAGCAAAACCTGAACGCGCAAACGCCAATCGATGTAATGGAGGCATTCTTGTCCAGGCCGGTATCGGTCAGAGCCTTGCAGCCTTCGTAGGCTCTGTCGGGAATCGATGTGAGGCCGACAACCTTGTCGAGCCCCGTGGACACCAGTCCACTCTCGGCAAACGCGGCGTCGCCCATAGAGCCAATAGTGGCAACCTCGTTGATGTTCAAACTCATAAGCGACTTGCAGCCATAGAATGCCTCTTTCCCGATGGTGCCGATGGTCATACCGGAAAGGCTGATATCGGTGAGATTCGGGCAGTTATAGAAGGCGTGCAATCCGATTTTGGAAATGGAAGTGTTCTCAAAGCGCACTGAACGCAGATTGGTAGAGTCGGCGCAGAGCTGTGCGTCGACTTCATCAACCCCGTAATCGACAATCAAATTCGTTACCATTCGACCATCGACAGAGTTCTCGCGCGGGTTGTTTTCATCGATTTCTACCGTAAGATTTCCGTTTGCGTCGCACGGATACAGATAGTAGTTGGGCATGAGCTTGGCATACTCGTAGGCTGCCTGCTGCAGGTTGCCCTTGCTGTACGCGACAAGGCGCGTGTAGCCATCGTCATACACCAGCTGTATGGGTTCTCCGTCCATCGAGCCATCGAAGACGTCGCCGTCGCAAGGAGTTGCCGTAAGGTACTCGCCGAGTTCTTCCTTTATGAGGGCTTCGTAGTCGCTATCCATCGTCGAATGAGGATATTGAAACGTGACGCTCATGCCCTCGAGCGAGATCTTTTCCCCCTGCTGATAGGCCATCTTGTCGGGATCGCGCGAAATCTTTATCTTTTGGAGTACCTTACCCACGGGGACGGGCAGGCTACCATTGCAGCTCTCCCAAACCTCTTTAGGGTGGCCGCTTTCGTATTGCGAAACCATCTTGGCAGGGACCATGACAGTCATGTACTGCTTGGGAAACGTGGTGGAATTAATGAGCACCGCATGGCCGCACCCAAGGTACACGGTTTCGAGCTTAGAGCCATAGAACGCACGGCTCGGCAGTTCCTCGATTTTGGAATAAAGGGGCAGCGTCAGCCCGCCGCTCATATTGGTCCCGGAGAAGCAACCTTCGCGGAGCGTCTTGATCGTCGTATTGCTCTCAAGTCCGGTCGTCGCAAGGCGGGAGCAGTTTTTGAACGCATTAACGCCGATTGACGTGATGGATGTGTTCCTGCCCAGACCGGTATCGGTCAGAGCGCTGCAGGCATTATAAGCGTTCTCAGGAATCGAACAGAGGCCAACGACCTTGTCGAGCCCCGTAGACCGCAGCCCGCTCCAGGCAAACGCGGCATCGCCCATCGTGCCGATGGTAGCAACGTCGTCAATATTTAGGCTCGTAAGCGATCCGCACCCAGAAAAGGCCCCTGTTCCGATACTTCCAATGGTCATACCGGAAAAGCTGATATCGGCGAGATTGGAGCACCCAGAAAAGGCGTGTAGTCCAATTGAAGAAATAGAGCTGTTCTCAAAACGCACCGAACGCAGATTGGAGGAATACTCACAAATATATCCGGGGACCCCATCCACTCCGTAATCAACGATCAGATTGGTTACCAATTTACCGTCGACAGAGCTCCCATACGGGTCGTTTCCATCAATCTCTACCGTAACGCTTCCGCCTGCATCGCACGGATACACATAGCCGTTCGGCATAAGCTTGGCATACTCATAGACCGTTGGATCCTCATACACGAGGGGATCGACTTCGCTGTCATCGGACGAGGACTCTGACGTTGCAGGCGAGCTCTTTGCAGCATCGGAATCAGTCGCAGCACTTGTGAGGTCCTGCGCTAGGCTCGTCCCGGGGGTGTCGGATGCCGCGTTGGATGAGTCGTCCTGCGTATTATTCGTTTGGTCGGAAAACGTGGACGAAGCGTTTTCGTCCGAAGGTGATGATCCATCGACCGCATCGGTATCGGAGCCCGAGTCGGTCTCTTGGGCCTCGCTCTCCACGGCGACCGCCCCGGCATCATCGGCATAGGCCGTGCTGGGCGCAAGGGGTATCGAGGTCAAGACCATCGCGACCGAAAGATAGACGACTAAAAACCTATAGAGGGCAGCAGTGATCCTGTTCATAGGAACCTTCCCGCAATTTGCAAAGATACAGAGTCCCAGTGTGGGCCATCATCTCACAATACCCTGTATAAGCGACAATGCGGGAAGGCTGCGCAAACGGTTTATCTAAGGGCGCAAATGGTTGGTCTAATCGCTGCTTAAATCGCGCAAAGCGTCAATCGCGGTGTCGACTTCCTCGGCCGTGTTGAAGTAACCAAACGAGAAGCGAACCACGCCCTGGCGCTCGGTTCCCAGCGCGCGGTGCATGAGTGGGGCGCAATGGGCACCGGGGCGCGTCGCAATCCCCCACCCTTGCATGAGCGCGTCCGAGATCTCGGCAGAGTCGATATCACCCACGTTGAGTGAGACGATCGCCGAGCGCGACGGCTGGTCAAAGGCGCCGTAGAGCTTGATCTCCGGGATTTCGCGCACGCCAGCGAGAAAGCGATCCGCCAGGGCGCGTTCGTGAGCCGCAATCGCTTCAACTCCACCCTGTGCCTCGATAAAATCAAGGCCTGCGGAAAGGCCCGCTATGCCGTGACCGTTGAGCGTGCCCGCCTCGAGCCGCGTGGGCCACTCCATGGGCTGTAACGCATCGAAGCTGTGCACACCCGTGCCGCCCATGGCCCAGGGCGCCACGTCGACGCCCTCCGCCACGGCCAGGCCACCGGTGCCTTGAGGTCCCATGAGCCCCTTGTGGCCGGTAAAGCACACAATGTCGAGCCCCATACCAGCCATATCGATCTTCGCCGAGCCAGCAGACTGCGAGGCGTCGACGATCACGAGCGCGCCGACCGCGTGGGCCACGGTAGCCACGCGTGCGACATCGACCGCATTGCCGGTCACATTAGAGGCATGTGTCACCACCACGGCGCGCGTACCGGGCGTGACCAGCCGCTCGAGCTCGTCGTAGTCGAGCACGCCGTTCGCGTCGCAGCCCGCATGCTCAACGGTCACGCCCCGCTCTGCCGCCAGGCGGTTGAGCGGACGCAACACGGAGTTGTGCTCGAGCACCGTTGTGACCACATGGTCGCCGGGGCGCACCACCCCGTTGATGGCGGTGTTGAGCGCCGCCGTGGAGTTGGGCGTAAAGCACACATGGTCCGCCCTCGGGCAACCCAAAAGGCGCGCGAGCTTGGCACGGCAAGCGTGAATCGTACGAGCGGCATCGAGGGCACCCGACGTGGCGCCGCGCCCGGCATTGCCGAGCGAGCACATCGCCTGCGTCACGGCATCGATGACCGTCTGCGGCTTGTGCATGGTCGTCGCCGCGTTATCCAGATAGATCATCGCACGACCTCCCACATATCAATCACGGTATAGCCCTCGGTGGGAATGCCCGCTGCGGCAAGCTCGGCGCGCAGCAGTTCCTCATCGGCAGGCAACGCCTTCCACGCCAGACCGCAGCCGGCAGCGACCTCCCCGGGCACGGGAATCGTTCGCCCGGGAAGGCCGCGCTCGATGCATAGGGTCTCGCACCCCATGGCGGCCGCCGTGGTAGGAAACGTGATGACAAGCGCCGGGCGCTTCTCCCTCATGGCAACTCCAACCAATACGCTACGGGCGCACGACGCGCACGGCCTGCTCCATCTTCTCCACGATCACGTACATGTTGGTGACCTCGCCCACCGCAAGCTGGTCTTTAATGCCAAAGTGGTCCAGGCAGGTACCGCAGGTGAGAATCTCGACGCCCTGCTCGGCCAGGCCCTTCAGGTCGTCGAGCACCGGAGAGCCCTCTACGGTGAGCTTGGCACCGCCGTTGTAGAACAGCATGGTCGCGGGCAGCTCCTCCTGCTGCGTCACGGCAAAGATGAAGGCCTTCATGAGCTTGTGGCCCAGCTCGTCGTCGCCACGGCCCATGCAATCGGTGTAGACGGAAATGACGAGTTTGCCCTTGCCGGCGCTGGCGTCGCAGAAAGCGGCACCGTCCTGCTCGGGGTCCGCAACGGCCACGGCACCCGCGGTCGTGACGGTCACGTGCCACTCGGCGTCCGAGATCTTCTCGACCGAGGCCGTGCAGCCCTTCTCCTGCGCCATCTTGGAGATGTTCTTGACGGCGGTCTCGTTATCGACCGAGGTCACCACGGCACCCTCGCCGTCAAGCTGTTTGAGCGCCTTAAGCGTCTTGACGACGGGCAGCGGACAGGCATCGCCCATGGCATTGACTTCAATCTTAGGTGACATAGCAAATCCTCTCAAAAGGGACCGCCCAGAACAGCAGACGGTCGCATAAACGGTTTTCCTTAATGCACAACGTGAACGGCAGGACCACCCGGCACCGCCTCGCACACGCGGCCGATTGTGGCGGCGATGCGATCCTCGGCATGCAGACGGCGCGCGAGTTCATCCACATCGGCAGCAGGCGCTGCGATGAGCAGGCCGCCCGAGGTCTGCGGGTCGTACAGCGCATCTAGCATGCCCGGCTCCAGGTCATCGTCGGCCGCCACGCGCGGGCCAAAGAAGTCCTGGTTGCGGTAGGAGCCAGCGGGGATAATGCCCAGACGCGCCATGTCGAGCACCTGGTCAAAGAGCGGCACCGCCCCCGACGCAAGCTCAATCTGCACGCCCGAGCCCTCGGCCATCTCGCACGCATGCCCAATCAGGCCAAAGCCCGTAATGTCGGTGCAGCCGTGAAGTTCGAGCCCCTCGGCCAAACGGATCGGGGCCTCGTTGAGGGTGCGCATAGAATCAAACATCTGGCTGGCCTCGTCCTGCTCGATGAGCTCGCCCTTAATGGCCGTGGTGATAATGCCCGAGCCGATCGCCTTGGTCAGCAGTAGGACATCGCCCACGCGCGCACCGCTGTTGGCGAGCATGCGGTCGAGTGGCACAAAACCGCTCACGGACAGGCCGTACTTGGGCTCGTCGTCGTTGATGGTGTGGCCGCCCGCGATGGTGCAGCCAGCCTCGACGCACTTGTCGGCGCCACCCGCCAAAATCTGGCCGGCAACCTCGACGCCCAGGCAGTTAGGTATGCACAGCAGGTTCATGGCATGGCTCGGCCGCCCGCCCATGGCGTAGATGTCCGAAAGCGAGTTGGCCGCGGCGATCTGACCAAACAGAAACGGGTCATCGACCATCGGCGGGAAGAAGTCGATGGACTGCACGAGGCCCAAGTTGTCGCCAACGCGAAAGACGCTCGCATCGTCGGAGGTATCGAACCCCACGAGCAGGTTGTCGTTATGCACATTGGGTAAGTCGCCCAGGACCTGGGCGAGGGCTCCAGGAGCCAACTTAGCGGCTCAACCAGAGGCAGCGGTCATCTGCGTGAGCTTGATGAAATCGTCAGCCATCGATCCCTCCTCTCATAGGTCAATCTTTTCCTCCCAGTATACGCATGGTGGCGCCGCGAGCGGACGGCGTATCGCAACCCCTACGCGACGCAGCAGAAGGGACAAAGGGACTGTCCCTTTGTCACATTATCGACAAACCAGATGAATTCTCTTGGCATCGAAGTGCATGCGCAGGGTCTCGTCGGCCTGCGGCAGCTCGTCGGAAGCCACGCTCACCTTGTTGACCTTCCACTGCAGACGCGTGGGCGCATCGACACGTGGCACGTCCAACAGCACCAGCCGCTCAAAGCGCGAATCGCTCACCCGGGCCACGTGTAAGTCGTAGCTGTTACGACCCCGCTCGGCACGGTTGTCAACATGGAAGTAACTTGCGCGAATCCCCAGGTACGCCACATCATCAGGAACCTCGCGACCCACATTAAAGGTCATGCCCCAGTCGAGAGCCTCAACTTCTTCGTCGCCGATCTTGCACGCCCGGCTTGTGTTCTTGCAGCCCGTCAAGCGCAGCGCGGCCAAGGTTTGCGGCCGGCGGACCACATCTTCGACGGAGCCGATCTCCTCCACATGCCCGTTATGCATCACGCAAATGCGCTGGCACAGGCGACACGCTTCGTCGATATCGTGGCTCACGTAGAGCACGGTGCGGTTGCACACGTCGAACAGGTCGAGCATGTTCTGCTCGAGCGCGCTCTTAAGGTAGGCATCGAGCGCGCTCATGGGCTCGTCGAACATAAAAATGCCCGGGTGTGCCGCCACCATGCGCGCAAGCGCCACGCGCTGCTGCTGACCACCCGAGAGGCGTGCGGGATAGCGGTCGGCAAAATCGGCCAGACCAAAAATGCCCAGATAGCGCTCGGCGAGCTTTTTGCGTGCAGCGACGTCACCCGCATCCTGTACGCCGGCGCACACGTTATCGGCCACCGTCATATTGGGAAACAGCTGATAGTTTTGGAACAGCAGGGCGCATTTACGCTCCTGGGGCGATAGGTTGATGCCCGCCGCCGAATCAAAAAAGGTCACGCCGTTGACGACGATCTTGCCCTCGTCGGGCGTCTCCACACCGGCAATGCAGCGTAGCGTACAGCTCTTGCCGCACCCCGAGGCGCCCAGCAGCGCCACGCGCTCCTCTCCAGCCTCAAGCTGCATATCGAGCGTAAACCCGGGATAGCGCTTTTTGATATCCAGAACGATCGACATGGCCTATCGACCTCCCTGCAGAGTGGCATCATCGCGCATGAGCTCGGCCAGCGCCTCGCGATCGATACGCAGGGCATCGCCGCCCACCGGGTCGAGCGAATCGGCCGTATCGGCGAGTTCTTTGGCCCGCTTGCGCTCCGCACGGGAAAGGCCCCGCTCGCGATACTTTTGCGAATGCGCGGTGTACATGTTGATAAACAGGATGACCAGGAAACTAAACGCAATCACGACGACAACCCAAAAGAGGGCAACTGAGATGTTGCCACCCATCCACTCAAAGTAGATAGCGATGGGGATGGTCTGCGTAATACCGGCATAGTTACCCGCAAAGAAGAGGGTGCAACCGAACTCACCCATCGCACGGGCAAAGGCGAGCACCGTACCGGCGGCGATCGAGGGCCAGCCGAGTGGCATCATAAGCTTGGCAAAGATACGGCGCTCGGACCACCCCAGGGTTCGCGCGGCGTCGAGCATCTGCGTGTCCAGGCTCTCAAAGGCGCCGAGCGCCGTACGGTAGACCAGGGGAAACGACACCACCACGGCAGATATCACCGCCGCTGGCCAGGTAAAGACGATCGAGATGCCGTGCGCGATAAGCCACTGGCCAACCCCGGTCGAGCGGCCAAACAGCATGAGGAGCAGAAAGCCGCACACCGTGGGAGGCAGCACCATGGGGATGGTAAAGGCCGAGTCGAGCAGGCCCTTCACGCGGCTCGTCGTGCCCATAGTCTTCCATGCGGCAAACAGGCCCAGCGCAAAGGCAATCACCAGGGCAAGGCCACTCGTTTTGATAGACACCCAAAGCGGGCGATAGTCGATGCCGGTCAAAAAGGCGACAAGGGACGCCAAGGGCTCCTGTTCATCTTGCATCACAACGGATGATGCTTCCACGATTTGAGCGCTATCAAGCCAACGCGCGCCGCCCTTGGCATCACCCGAGGCTGATGCGATGACCACATAGCGGTCCCCATTCGCACCGCGCTCATCAAAGGCATAGGTATACCCACCGACATTAAACGCCGCTTCCGTCGTGGCATACCAAGGAAGATCCATGTCTTCCAGCCGTGCGCCTCCCATGCAGTTTGCGCCGTCAAGCTCGCAGACGAGAGCCTTGAGACCCGATGCGCACTCGTTGTCCTGCGGATCCAATCCATACTTCTCGACCGCCTTGGGCGATACCCACACCACAACGCGATCGGCAGCAGGCGCCACTATGAGGTCCGTGTCCCCTTCAACGGGAAACCGATAGCCCTCGGGCTGGCCCTCCATGACACGGGCGGTCCCCTTGGCTAACCGTTCAAAACCATCGAGCCCATAAGAAAGCCCCTTGGCGGTCACGGCAACCTGGGCCCCGCCCTCAGTACCACCGGCAAACGCCCATCCCGGCACCCAGCAAAGCGCGAGCGTCAAAGCACAGGCGACAAGAATGCGAAATCTATTACGCACGAAACGCTCCAAGGAAAGACGAGGACAGGGCAAAAGACAAAACGATGGGATTATCGCTCCAAGCCGCACTACGCGGAAAGCTCAAATCCGTACTTAGCCCAAATCTTCTGCGCCTTCTTGTTGGTCAGACAGAAGTCGATGAACGCCTTGGCCTCGTCGGCGTGCTCGGAGCTCTCGGCAACGGCACCCGGATACACGATGGGCTTGTGCGAATCCTCGGGGCACACGAAGGCCTCCTCGATGCCGTCGTAGCGGAAGATGTCGGAGCTGTAGACAAAGCCGGCCACGCAGTCGCCCGTAGAGACGTAAGCTGCGGCGGTGCCGACCTTGTCGGCCAGGGCCACCTTGTCGGCGAGCTCGGGTGCATACTCGCCGTCGTCGCCCTCGGTACCGGTGTAGAGCCCAACAGAAGCCAGCGCTTGGTTGGCATACTTGCCGGCGGGAACGGTCTTAGCGTCGCCGACGGCAATCTTGCCGTCCAGGTTCGCGACGTCGGCGATGGCCTCGACCTTGGTGTCGGAGCCCTCGGCACGAATAATCACGAGGTCGTTGACGAACATGTCCTCACACGTGTCGGCGTCGACGAGCTCGGCGGCCTCGGCGTCGTCCATAGTGCCCTTGGAGGCCGTGATGAGCACGTCAACCGCGGCGCCGGCGCGCATCTGCTCGACAAGGTCGCCGGACGCCTTAAACTGCGTGTCGGCAAAGGTGGTACCCGTCTGCTCGGTGTAGAGCTTCTGAACCTCGGGCAGAGCCTTCTCGAGCGAGTTGGCGGCGAACACCTGCAGCCCGACGGCCTTCTTGAAAGAAGTCTTGGCAGAACCCGCATCGGAGCCGGCCGGCTCAGACGTCTTGTTGCCCGAGCAGCCAGCAAGGCCAAGGCCGGCAGCGGCGACAGCAGAAAGCGAGACGAATCCGCGGCGAGAAACCATATCGAACATGTTCAACCCTTTCGAGCGCTACGCCCGGGCACCCCGCCGCGGGCTTTATCCTGTAATTGAATTATACTTTAGCGCGAATAATGCTTGTGATAAGAAATTATCGTTTGATAATTTCTTATACCGATAGCCGCAAGACGCTCGCGTTGTCGCCGCTTAAAAAAGCGGAGCGACCCATAAGGTCACTCCACTACAGGCAAGCAGTTTAGCGAGCGTGTCCACCGCCCGCCGTCATGTGGGCCGCGTGCTCCAGCTGGTCGCTCACGGCCTCCCAGCTTTCGCGAGCCGCCTTCGTGGATCCCGGAAAGTTGATGACAAGCGCAGCCCCACGCTGCATGCACACGGCGCGCGAAAGCATGGCACGGCGCGTCTTGGTCATAGAGTATGCACGGATCGCCTCGGCAATACCCGGCACATCGCGGTCGCAGACGGCACGCGTCGCCTCGGGCGTCACGTCGCGCATCGAAAGCCCCGTGCCGCCGCAGGTGATGACCACGTTGGCCTGGCAATCGTCGGCCGCAGCCACAATGGCAGCACCGATCTCGTCAACATCGTCATGCACCACCGTATGCGAGGCAACCATCCAGCCCTGCGTCGCGATGAGCTCCTCGAGCACAGCGCCTGCTTCGTCCTGGGCAAGATCGCGCGTATCCGAGCACGTCACGATCGAAATCTTCAACTCCATAGCATTCCTCCTACAGCACGGCGCCCTCGGGCAGATCGACACGGACGACATCCACGACGTCGCCCGGCTCAAGATCGCACGGACCCTCGTTGATGCGCAACAGGCAGTTCGCACGCTGCATGGTTCCGAGCAGCGCCGAGTTCTGGCTGTGCGCCTCGGTGACCGTAAGCTCACCCGTCTGCGTATCGCGCGCAACCGTGGCGCGATCATAGAAGCGTCGGTCCTGTCGCTTCTTCACGCCGTGGGTAAGAACCGCCTGCTGCACGGGACGCGCACCCTCGGCAAAGCCGCGCATCTTGCGAATCGCCGGGCGGGCGAGCATCTCAAAGCCCACGTATGCCGCCGCGGGGTTGCCCGAAAGCCCCAGATAGGGCTTGCCGCCGAGCAGGCCAAACGTAATGGCTTTGCCGGGACGCAACGAAATGCGATCGAACAGCACCTCGCCCTCGCGCCGAACCAGCGCCGTCACGTAGTCATAGTCGCCAGCCGAGGCGCCACCGCTCGTAATGACAAAATCGCACTCTTGCGCGGCGCGGTGCACCAGCTCGGCAATCGCCCGCTCGTCGTCGGGCGCAATGCCGTAGAACACTGGGTCGGCCCCAGCATCGAGCACCTCGGCCATTAACGCCGAGGAATTGGAATCGCGAATCTGCCCGCGTGCCGGCAGCTCGCTCGGCGCGACCAGCTCCGTGCCCAGCGAGATAATGCCCACGCGCGGAGCGGCATGGACCTTCACGCTCGCATACCCGGCGCTCGCCAACAAGCCGGCGCCCGCCGGAGCCACGACCTCGCCGGCGTGCATCACAACATCGCCGGCATGGGCCTCCTCGGCGGCAGAGCGAACGTTCTCCCCTACCTTGGCAGGCGCCGAGAACCTCACACGCGAACCCTCGTTGCCGTCACCGACGAGCACATCGACGATCTCATACTTCACCACGGCATCGGCACCTTCGGGTACCGGTGCGCCCGTCATGATGCGGACCGTCTCGCCCGCGCCAATTGTGCCCTCAAACACATGGCCCGCGGCCTCGTGTCCGATAACGTCGAGCGTCACCGGCGCCTCGCCAGATCCCTGCGCCAAATCCGCCGAGCGCACGGCATATCCGTCCATAGCGCTGTTAGCAAACGGCGAGATGTCGATATCGGCCACCGCGTCCTCGGCCAAGGGAAGACCGGCAGCCTGCCACACGGGAATCTCGACAACTTCGGTGCGATTCACGTGCGACAAGACGATCGCCTGCGCGTCCTCCAGCGGGATGAGCGTCTTAGCCATATACACCTCTTACATGCCACGGCGCGCAACAGTGGCGCCGATTCTTTATGTTTGGTTCAGTATAATCCCCCGCTGCCCGCTCAAGACATGGCCCGCAACGGCAAATACACCTGTCGGCCACGCGCCTTTCGTAACAGAACCGAAACCTGTCAATTGCCTTAAGGCACGGGGTGCCGTCTTATAATGCATGCATCGCAACAATAAAGAGGACGTTATGGCTTTTATCGATAAACGTGAAAATACACTCGACCCGTCTGATGACACCCGTCAGGACACAGACGGCAGGTCCTTCTCTCCGACCGACTTGATCATCAGCGGTCGCAACCAGCTCACCCGCTCCGAACAGCTCTTGGCCGCCGACACGCGCCGCAATGCCCACAACATGCTCGCGAGCGCCAAACTGCTCGCGCTCGTCGTTGTCGTTTCGCTCGCCATGGGCGTTGCCGCTTGGGCGTTTTTGGCCTCGCTGGATATTGCGACCGATTATCGCGAGAGCCATGCGTGGATCTACGCCCTGCTCCCCGTCGTGGGCGTGGCCACCGCGTGGGTCTACAAGAACCACGGTCTCGCCGCCAAACGCGGCAACAATTTGGTCATCGACTCCGCCCTGGGCACACGACTCATCCATGCGCGCATGGCCATCCTCACGTTTGTGTGCTCCACGCTCACGCATCTGACGGGCGGCTCGGCCGGCCGCGAGGGCGCCGCGGTGCAGATCGGCGGTACCATCGCCAGCAATGTCTCGAGCCTTGCCCATCTCAAAAAACACGACCACCACGACCTCATGCTCGCCGGTATCTCGTCTGCCTTTGGCGCCGTGTTCGGATCACCTCTCGCCGGAGCTTTCTTTGGCATGGAGATGTGCTTTATCGGCAAGATCGACTACACCGCGGGCATCTACTGCCTGGTCGCCTCGTTTACCGGCTACTTTACGTCACTCGCCCTGGGCACCCAGTACGAGAGCAACGTCATCGCCAGCGTTCCCGACATGACGCCCAGAACGGTTGCCATCGTCGTTATCGGAGCCATTGTCTTTGGCCTGACGGCGCGCCTCTTTGCCTGGTCGGTCCGCACGGTCAAGAACCTGTATGCGCGTTTTATCACCAACTATCTCGTCCGTGCGCTCGTCGGCGCACTCGTGGTGCTTGCGGCCTATGCGTTGCTTGACGCCTGGGAGTATGCCGGCCTTTCCACGTGGCTTTCGGGCGCCGGGTTTGCCGGCACAACCACCCTCGCCGACGCCGCCATCAAGCTCGTCGTAACGGCGCTCACCCTGGGTGCCGGCTTCCAAGGCGGCGAGGTCACGCCCCTGTTTGGCATCGGTGCGGCGCTCGGCGGATGGATTGGCTGCCTCGCTGGACTCGACCCGAGCTTTATGGCGGCCCTCGGCATGCTCGGCGTCTTCTGTGCCGGCCTCAACGTGCCCATCACCACCTGCATGATGGCTATCGACCTGTTCCATGGAACAGCCGCGGGCTTCTTTGTCATCGTCTCGTTTATTAGCTATCTCGTCGGCGGCCACCGTGGCGTGTACCCCGCGCAGCGCATCGTGTCGCCCAAGCGCCGCTCGCTTATTGTGGATGAGGGCGGTACGGTAGCGGATGCTATCGAGCGCCACAACGACCTGATAGAGTAGACGTAAGTAATCGCCGTGCAGCCACAATCGGGGGCAATTCGACCCGAGCGCGACCGCACCGTCATGCCACACGCCGGGAGTCGCCCCATGCACGCAACTGACTTTGGTCGCACGCTCATCATCGCCAATCCTGTCGCCCAGTCGGGCGCCGCGCGCGAGGTTGCCGAGCGCCTGCAACGCTTTTTGGACATGACGGCGCGCACGTCCCAGTTTGACCTAGTGCTGACCGAGTGCATGGGACACGCCAAGGAGCTTGCCGCACAGGCTCAGGGCTATCGCACCGTTATCGCCCTTGGCGGCGACGGCGTGATCCACGAGGTCGTCAATGGGCTCATGGCGCAGGAAAAGGCCATCCGTCCCGCCCTTGCCGTCCTGCCCGTGGGCTCCGGCAACGATTTTGCCCAGACGCTCGGAATCGACGATTTCTCCGGTAAGGATTTTGGCGCGCTGCTCACCTGCGAGCTGCAGCACCAGGATATCGGGCGTATTCGCTCATGGAACCCCGCAAGCGGAAGCGGCGAGGCGATCGTCGAGTATTACGACCAGACGCTCTCCGTCGGTATTGACGCCGCCATCGGCCTGGGCACCACCGAGCTGCGAAAAAAGACGGGTCTCACCGGCACGTCGCTCTACACCCTCTCGGGACTTGAGCAGTTTGGCCTACGCTATCGCAACTACCCCATGACGGTCAGCTTTGACGGCGCGCCCGCCGAGCGCGTGCGGGCGATTATCATGGCGATTCAGCTGGGCCCCACCTATGGCTCGGGCTATCGCATCTGCCCTGATGCCGACCCCTGCGACGGCATACTCGACGTCTGCTACGCCTGCGGCCCCGTCCCCCGCGCGGTTGCCCTGCCCATGTTTCTTTCGGCCAAGGACGGCCACCACACCAAGCTGCCGCCGGTTCGTATGCGCCGTTGCTGCCATGCCGAGCTCACCTTCGAGCAGCCCGATTATCCCATCCAAGCCGATGGCGAGCCCGTTGACGCCTCGCGCATCGAGGTCGACGTCCTCGGCAGCGCCCTCCAAGTTTGGCACCCTACCCGCTAGCAAGGCCAGTGGAACAAACGACTACTCGTCGCTGCCCGGCTTGCGTCGGTTGGCCTTTTTAATGGCATTGAAGTGCTTGTCATTGAGTCTGCGCTGACGAGAGCGCTGGGGCACCTTGGTCTTTACACGTCGACGCGGTGGACGTCCGCGTCGCTCGAGCTCGGCGCGCAGCTTGCGCAGGCAGCTCGCGCGATTTTGGAACTGGCTGCGGCTCTCGCGCGCCGTCACGGTAATCCCTGTGGGCACGTGCTTCATGCGCACCGCCGAGTCCGTCGTGTTCACGCCTTGTCCACCCGGACCCGTCGCGCGAAACACCTGTACCTCGCAATCGCGCGCCAACTCTTCGGCCGCCATCGCGGCATAGCGCGCATACTCGCACCATCCCATCTTGTTCTCATCCATATCAATACCTCCCCTCATACAAAAAATGTGACAAAGGGACAGTCCCTTTGTCACATCGCATACCAATCGCTTGTGTTGCGCGCTTAGGCGAAGGTGATCTCGCCGGTCTCGCAGTCCATATCGGCGATACGGGCCAGGCTCTCAACACGGAAGCCACGCTCGCGGAGCTTATCGCCGCCGCCCTGGAAGCCCTTCTCCACGGCAATGCCAATACCGGACACCTCAGCACCCGCAGCCTCGCAGATCTTGATAAGACCCTCGAGCGCGCAGCCGTTGGCCAAGAAGTCGTCGATGATCAGGACCTTGTCGCCCTCGGACAGGAAACGCTTGCCAACGATGACCGGGTACTCCTTCTGCTTGGTAAAGGAGTAGATGGTCGTGGCATACTGCTCGCCGTCGAGGTTGATGGACTGCGCCTTCTTGGCAAAGACCACCGGCACGCCGCCAAAGTGCTGGGCTGCAATGCAAGCCATGCCAATGCCCGAAGCCTCGATCGTCAGGATCTTGTTGATCTCGACGCCCTCGAACAGACGGGCCCACTCGGCGCCCATGTGGTCGAACAGCTCAACGTCGCATTGGTGGTTGAGGAAGGCATCAACCTTAAGGACGTTACCGGCCTTTACGATGCCGTCATGGCGAATACGATCCTCAAGCTCCTGCATGGCGCAACCCCTTCTCGCGGCAACGATACCGCGCGATTAATAAACGTTGTTCAATAGTCTACCACGGACCGACCCCCGCCCGCCCCACAAGCCGCATCGCACCACAAACCAGTCTTTTTGGGACGGCGCGAATCGTGGCAGACAGCCTCCCAACACGCTAATGGCGGGCGCGCATCTTCACCAAACGCACCATGGCAAGCGCAAAGCCCACAGCGGCCACAGCCATAAGCACGTAGAACACCGAGCGAAAGCCGAATAGGAATACATCCGGACGGCCTGCAACAAAACTGGTCACGGCCTCGCCCATCGCCACGCTCATCTGCCCATAGAGGATATGCGAACCTGCCGTAATACCCAGCGCCATGCCCGCATAGCGCGCCAAGCTGCCCAAGCTACCTGCAAAGCCGAGTGCCTTGCGCGGAGCCGAGCCCATATACAGCGAGTTATTGGGGCTCTGGAAAATCGACGTGCCGCACGACATAAACGCGACGCAGCACACGATCACAGGGATGGAAGAGTACTCGTCGAGCGTGCTTACCGCAAAAAGACCGCATACGTACACGCCTAGGCCGACCGCCGTGGGACCCTCGCAGCCAACACGGTCCGAAACCGTACCCGAAAGCGGGCCGATAAAGGCATTCACCATCGGCAGCGCCAAAAAGAGCAATCCGGAAATGTCGGAACCAAATCCGTGGGCGTCCTGAAAATAGAACGGCAGGATAAACTCTGATGCGCCAATACCAACGAACACGATGAGCATGCAGGCGAGGTTGATGGTGAAGGCCGAATTTGCAAAGCAGCGACGAGCAGCCTCGATCAGGGACATGGGGCGCTCGCCGGCCTCCGGCTTAACATGCGGCAGCGTGGAGAACCCCACGATAAACGAGATGACGCCAATGGGCAGGTTGATGAGGAAGATGCTCTCCCAGGGAAAGCTTGCCACCAGCACGCCGCCGAGTACGGGGCCACACATCATGCCGAGGGCCACGAAGGTCGCGAGAATACCCATGGCACGGCCTCGTTCGCGCGCCGGAAACGACTCGGTGATGATACCCATGTTGTTGGCCATGGCCGCTGCGCAGCCGACGCCCTGCACAATGCGTGCCAGAATAAGAACTTCGAGCGAACTCGAAAGGCCGCAAAGCAGCGAGCCAGCCGTAAAAACGATTACGCCCAGCTGGAATACGCCCACCTTGCCGCGCACGTCGCCCAAGCGGCCAAACGGCAGCATAGCCACGCATGTCGCAAGCAGGTACACCGAGCTCACCAGCTGGATGCGGTCGAGGCCCACGCCCAGCTCCTTTTGCATCACGGGCAACGCCACGGTCACGACGGTCGAATCCAGACACGACATAAACGTCATGATGAGCACGGTAAACAGAATCGCCCATTTGTTCTTGCCATGGGTGTCGCCCTCAAGGGCAATGTGCTCGCGGCGCAGCTGCTCTGCGGTTTTCTCCATATCCATCCTTTCGAGTGGCGCAACGCAAAAACGGGGCCCCAATCGCCTACAAACAGTCGCGATTGGGGTCCCGCCTACGGAATCGGAACGAAAGATCGCCGAAGCTTTCTGCCAGCATCGGCGCCTTATGCGAACGCTAGCCTAGCACTGCTCGAGTGCCTGCTCAAGGTCGGCAATCAGATCGGCCGTATCCTCGAGGCCGCACGACAGGCGCACCATATCGGCGGAGATGCCGCAGGCGATGAGCTCCTCATCGTTCATCTGGCGGTGTGTGGCATTAGCGGGATGCAGGCAGCAGGTGCGGGCGTCAGCCACATGCGTGGCGATCTGGGCAAGTTTAAGGCTCTTCATAAAGGTCTCGGCCGCCGCGCGACCACCGTTAAAGCCAAAGCTCACAACGCCGCAGGTACCGTTGGGCATGTACTTCTGAGCCAGGTCATAGTACTTATCGCCCTCCAGGCCTGGATAGCTCACGAAGCGCACCTTGGGATGGCTCTGCAGGAACTTGGCAACGGCCAGGCCGTTCTCGCAATGACGCGGCATGCGCACATGCAGGCTCTCGAGCGAGCTGTTCAAGAAGAACGCCGCCTGCGGGTTCTGCATGGGGCCAAGGTCGCGCATGAGCTGAGCGGTTGCCTTGGTAATGAAGGCACCCTCGCGACCGAACTTCTCGGCATACGTCACGCCGTGGTAGCTCTCGTCGGGCGTGGTGAGACCCGGGAACTTGTCTGCATGGGCCATCCAGTCAAACTGGCCGTGGTCAACGATCACGCCGCCCAGGTAGGCAGCATGTCCATCCATGTACTTGGTGGTGGAGTGCGTAACGATGTCGGCGCCCCACTCAAAGGGACGGCACATCACGGGCGTCGGGAAGGTGTTGTCGACCATCAGCGGCACGCCGTGGTCATGTGCGGCCTTGGCAAAGCGCTCAATATCGAGCACGGCAAGGGCGGGGTTTGCGATCGTCTCGCCAAAGACGAGCTTGGTGTTGGGCCGGAAGGCTGCCTCAAGCTCCTCGTCGGTGCAGTCGGGGGCGACGAACGTACAGGTCACGCCCATGCGGCCCATGGTGTGGGCGAGCAGGTTATACGTACCGCCGTAAATGGCAGAGCTCGCGACCACATGATCGCCGGCACCGACCACGTTAAAGATCGCGAGGAAATTCGCAGCCATGCCCGAGCTCGTGAGCATCGCAGCGGTGCCGCCCTCCATCTCGCAGATCTTGGCGGCAACGAGATCGCACGTGGGGTTCTGCAAACGGCTGTAGAAGTAGCCCGACTCCTCTAGGTCAAACAGCTTGCCCATGTGCTCGGACGTGTCGTACTTCCACGTGGTGGACTGGTAGATGGGCACCTGGCGCGGCTCGGCATCTCCCGGGTGATAGCCGCCCTGAACACATGTAGTTCCGATGGTCTGCTCGCTCATATCTAGCTCCCTTGCCTGGGTTACGTTTTATTCGGTTCACGATACCGCTACCCTGCACCCCTCTCAACCCATCCAAAAGGTAGGTTATGGGACAAATTAATCTGGGACAAATTAATCAGGTTTATTTGTCCCAAATCTTAAGAAAGTGTTCGATGGCGAAAAACAATGAGATATGCACTGCGGTCTCGATAAGCGAATGCGCCGGCAAGGGTACCATAGGCGGGTACACCATGAACAAGGAGACAACGATGAAGCAAATCGATACGGCCCAGCTCGACATCACCGCCTGTCAGGCTCAGGCTGCCGAATACCACGACCGTGGCTTTAACTGCGCCCAGGCTGTCGCTTGCACGCTCGCGCCCGCTGTGGGGCTCGACCCCCAGATCGCCTTTACCCTCACCGAGGGCTTTGGCGCCGGCATGGGCGGCATGACCGAGACCTGCGGCGCCATCTCGGGCGCCGTGGCCATCATGGGCTTTGTGATGAGCGACGGTATGGAGAACCCCAAGACCAAGGGCCAGACCTACAAGCTGTCGCGCGAGATTGCCAAGCGCTTTGGCGAGAAGAACACCACGACCGTCTGCGGCACGCTCAAAGGCGTCGGATCGGACCAGGGTCCGCTCCGCAGCTGCCCCGGCTGCATCGACGACGCCGTCGACATCGCCTGCGATGTGCTAAAGCAGCTCGCCGAGTAAACGGCGACAACATAAAACGACGGCCGGCGCGCTTGGGATTCATCCAAAAGCACGCCGGCCGTCGTCGTTAGAACTCGGCAAATTCGGGAGCGCCGACCTCAATCTCCTCACGCCCCGCCATAAGCTCGCGCATCTTAACGCAAAACGGCTCCTGCTCCCCCGCCTTAAACACCAAATGAATCGTCACGGCATCCGCGTAATCGGTATCCGAAACCTTGGCATCCGAATCCTGGGCCAAACGAAGCACTTGCTCATACTGTGGATAGGCCACACGCACATCAACCGGCACGACGCTCGTCATCTCAACGATCTGCCCGGCTTCCTGAGCCGCAGCCACCGCCGTCTGCGTCGCCGCGGTATAGGCGCGTACCAAGCCACCAGGTCCCAACAACGTACCACCAAAATAGCGCGTCACTACGCAGCAAACATTTTTGAGCCCCGCTCCGCGCAGCACCTCGAGCGTCGGCATGCCGCTCGTACGGCTCGGCTCACCATCATCGCTCTGGCGCTCACGCCCATCGACCAAAATCCACGCGGGAACATTGTGTCGAGCGTCGTAATGACGCTTGCGAACCATCTCGATAAAGGCATTCGCCTCGTCCTCGGACTCAATATGGACCAGCTGGGCAATAAACCGGCTCTTGCGGTCCACAAACTCGCCCGAAGCCTCAATATTCGATTGCAGAGTAAAATAGCTGTCCAACAAAGCCCCTCAACAAAATAAAGCGCAGCAACAAACAGCCTCAATAATACGGCAAAGACCGTACCGATAACCCCGGTAAATAGAACGGCAACGCCGATGACCAGGCAAAAACAACGAGATGCCAAGAACGGAACCGCCGATGATTCCGCCAACGAAAGCGAGAACCCGTCAGCGCGAGCAAGGTGCCTTGAAAGACGAGGGCATTGACCTTATGGTCATGCCCGAAGGCTTGAAAGGCAGATTGCCGCGCTGACGGGTTCGCAGCGTCAACAAAGTGCCGAGCGGGCCGATAAGCCGGGTTCTGTCGTGAACGGTCATTTATCTTGTCTGCACGTTACCGTGCAGCTCCACGCACGCTACCCGAACGCGGACCGGGCCGGCCCATAGCGTTCCTATTCGCGCTTGCTCCGGATGGGGCTTGCCAAGCCGCCATGTTGCCACGACGCTGGTGGTCTCTTACACCACCGTTTCAGCTTTTCCCTTTACGCCTTGCGGCGCAGGTGGGAGTCTTCTTTTCTGCGGCGCTTTCCGTCGGATCACTCCGCCCGGCCGTTAGCCGGCATCCCGCCCTCTGGAGCCCGGACTTTCCTCACGCGTACTGCAAGCAGCACATCGCGCGACCGTCTGGCCCACTCAGCAGTGCAAGAGTGTAACACACCGTTACCGCAGGCAATGGCACAACGCAAACGCTCGACACGATAAACCAAGAACCGCCATGCGTTACAATGATCCTGTCGATGGGCAACGTCGTCAGTCGAGACGCGACCGCGCTCCGCACCCCTCCGTCTACTCGGTGTGTTCCCGCCTCCTCCCCGAGGCGGGATGTCGGCTTTTTTCATGCACCGACAATCCAATAGCCTGTGGACAGCCCGGCAGCATTGCGCATCTCGGTGCCAAATGCAAAAAGGGACCCGTCCATTACGGACGGATCCCTTAAAACAAGTGATCGTCAAACCGATTTACTCGGCGTCGATCTCCTCGTCCTTCTTCTCGGAAGGCAGCGGGGTAACCTCGATCTCGACGCCCAGAGTCTCAGCAGCAGACTTCATGGACAGGGAGATACGACGACGGTCGAGGTCGATCTCCATGACCTTGACCTGAACCTTGTCGCCAACGTGGGTGACCTGAGAAGGCTGGTCCACGTGCTTGTTGGCCATCTCGGAGATGTGCACCAGGCCCTCGATGCCCTCGCCCAGGTCGACGAAAGCGCCGAACGGGACAAGCTTGGTCACAGTGCCCTCGACGATAGCGCCGACGGGGTACTTCTTGACCAGTGCGCGCCACGGATCCTCGGTGGTCTGCTTGAGACCCAGGGAGATGCGCTCGCGGTTGAGGTCGACGTCGAGAACCTCAACCTCGACCTCCTGGCCGACCTTGACAACCTCGGAAGGATGGTTGACGTGGTTCCAGGAGAGCTCGGAGATGTGGATGAGGCCGTCGATACCGCCGAGGTCGACGAAGGCGCCGAAGTCGACGATGGAGGAAACGGTGCCCTGGAGACGCATGCCAGACTTGAGCTTGGACAGGATCTCGGAGCGCTCGGCCTTACGGGACTCCTCGAGCACGACGCGACGGGAGAGGACAACGTTGTTGCGGTTGCGGTCCATCTCGATGACGCGGGCCTCGATGCGGGTGCCCATGTAGGAGGTGAGGTCCTTGACGCGACGGAGGTCGACGAGGGAAGCGGGCAGGAAGCCACGCAGGCCGATGTCGAGGATCAGGCCGCCCTTGACAACCTCGATAACCTCGCCCTCGACGTTCTCGCCGGAGTTGAACTTCTCCTCGATGCGGTTCCAAGCACGCTCGTACTCGGCACGCTTCTTGGACAGGACCAGACGACCGTCCTTGTCCTCCTTCTGGAGAACCAGAGCCTCGATGGGATCACCGAGTGCAACGATGTCTGCAGGGTTAGCGTCCTTGCGGATGGACAGCTCGCGGACCGGGATAACGCCCTCGGACTTGAATCCGATGTCAACGAGCACCTCGTCATGCTCGATCTTAACGACAGTGCCGTTAACGAGATCGCCCTCATCAAAGTCGGTAATCGTACCGTCGATGAGGTTGTTCATCTCCTCCTCGTTGACATCGTCAAGAGAGAAAATGGACGAGTTCTGAATCTCACTCAAAGGTGGACCCCTTTCGAACTACGGGGCCCCGATTGCTAGGACCTACAGAAGGGTGCGACAAGCACACAACGTTTAGGAACACTCGGGAGCCGACAGATACTAATGTGACGCTTATGCAATCACGTTCGTATAGGTTACGGGGAAATGAGTTCGATTTCAAGCGTGAACTGCGATTTTTTACTCGTGTGAAGACTTTTTCGTAATCTTATGAACACACGTCTCCGCAACTTGACGATAACCAGCTAGGCATTCGGCTTTGGGGTAAAGTATCCGGAGCCAACGATTCTAGATCGATTTTTCGAGAAAGGTGCCCGCGTGCTCAAAGCAGTCGTTTTCGATATGGACGAAACGCTTCTTAGCATCAACCTCAACGCGTTCATCCTTCGCTATTTTAAGGATGTCTCTTCGATGCTCGCGGATATCGGGCGCCGCAGCCGCGGTGGCACGATGGCACGCCTCGGCACCATCCTGGTCGACCTCAACGCCAATCGCCGCAGCAGCACGGACAATCGCACCAATCTTGAGTTTTACCAAGAAGAGGTCGAGCGCCGATGCGGCATTTGCCTCTCGGACCCACTTATCTACGAGGCGTTTACCTACTACGACCGCGAAGTTCTTCCGTACAAGAATGACGAACTCATCAACGCCCATGCCATGCCGGGCGCACACGCCGCGCTTCAGGCCGTACAGGACGCAGGGCTGCGCTGCGCGCTCTTTACCAACCCCAGCTTTCCGCAGGGGGCCATCGAGTGCCGCATGGGTTGGGGCGACCTGGCCGACGCCCCCTTTGAGCTCGTCACGCACATGGGAAACGCCACCCGCTGCAAGCCTGATGCCACCTACTATCTAGAGCAGCTTCAGGTGATGGGGCTCGAACCGCACGAGGTCCTTATGGTGGGCAACGATCCCAAACGCGACTTCCCTAACCCCGCCTGCGGCATTCAGACTGCCTATGTAGGCCAGGGCAAGCCCAACCGAGTCACCTGGCGCGGAACCATGGAAGGCTTCGCCCGCGACTTTAACGCCGTAGTAGAAGCCTTCTACGAACACCAAGTAGCCGACGAACTGTCCTAGCACACTTGGGTTTTGCCGATCATGATGTTGAGGATCTCGACGTCGGTGTCCTTCATACCCACACGGCCCACGTAGCCCATGCTGGCGATGGTCTCCTCGACGGTATCCTGAATCAGGCCCTCACCGGCGCGGAAACCGCGACCCTGCATGGCCATATCGTGACCCAGAATCGCCGCATCAACGGCAGCGGAAATCTTGGCGGCGCAGCTCGCCTTGGCGCCATCGCACACGATGCCGCCCACATTGCCGAGCGTATTGGAGACCGTCGCACCGATTTGCTCGCGCGTGCCACCGCACAGCCAGGTAATCGCAGCGCCGGCGCCGCACGAGGCGCAAATAGCACCGCAAAACGCCGAGAGCGCACCGATATAGCTCTTGATATGCACGGCAATGAGATCGGACAGCATCACGGCGCGCACCAGGCGGTCGTGGTCGCAGCGCAGGTACTCGGCATACTCCATAACGGGCAGTGCGCAGGTAATGCCCTGGTTGCCCGAGCCACACACAATGGCGACCGGCAGCGCGCAGCCGTTCATGCGGGCGTCGGACCCGGCGGCGGCACGGGCACGGGCACGGCAGGCAACGTCATCGGCGCGAGCACCCAGCAGCGTACGGCCAACCTCGGCACCCCAAGCGTGCGCCAGACCCTCGGCGCTGATCGCGCCGTTCAGCTCGATCTGACGCTCAACGGCAGCGCGAGCGCCCTCAATGTCGCCGTCCTCGATAAAGTCGACAATGGACTCAATCGACATGGGCGTGTCGGCATTATCTGCTGCCCGCTCGGCCACCACGCGCTCGGCGCAGGCGGCACACTCCCCCGCCGACTTGCCGCACACCGGAATACCGTCGAGCGTATGGCACGTGACATTGGTGTGGTGGTCGGTAATCTCGACGACCGCGGTATGGCCCCCGGCCGTGGCAGTCACCTTGATGTAGAGGTTGGGCACACCCTCGACAAGCGATACACCGCAGTAACCGGCATCGGCGAGGAGCTCGGCCACGCGAGCACGATCTTCGTCGTTAACGGTCTCGAGCACCTCGAGCGCGCTCTTGGCGTCGCCGCCCACGGCACCCAGCACGGCCGCGGCTTCAATACCGTGCATGCCGCCCGAGTTGGGCACGGTCACGCTCTTAACGTTCTTGATGATGTTGCCCGAGCAGGCAACGTCCATATGATCGGGTTCGCAACCGAGCGTCTGGCTCGCCAGCGCCGCTGCATAGGCAACGGCAATAGGCTCGGTGCAGCCGAGCGCACAGACAAGCTCGCGGTTCAAAACATCGCAAAACGCGGCATCACGAAGGGAATCGGTAGGCATAGGTATCTCCTGCTTACATAACGAACTGGGCTCTCGATAATAGTTAGCTCTTTTATTTGATAACAATGCATCAAAAACCGCAACCATAGTTCCGGCAGACGGCGCACGAGCGCAAACTGACGGCATTCATTCATGAGAAGCCGGTCTTGTTGCCTGCTAAAGCGTTTGACCAAAAAACGCTCGAGCGTTTACGCAAAAGTCGCGCTATCATGCAGACGAACGCGGTAAACACCTTTAGCAAATCCACCGCACAGACCAGAGAGGAACCATCCATGAAGATCGGTATCGGTAACGACCACGCCGCCGTCGAGCTCAAGAACATCATTTCCGAGCACCTGAAGGAGCGCGGCTGCGAGGTCGTGAACTTTGGCACCGACACCTCCGAGAGCTTCGACTACCCCATCGCCGGTTACAAAGTGGGCAAGGCCGTTGCCAACGGCGACGTTGACCTGGGTATCCTGATCTGCGGCACCGGCGTCGGGATCAGCCTGGCTGCCAACAAGGTCGAGGGCGTACGCGCCGTCGTGTGCTCCGAGCCCTTCAGCGCCAAGCTCTCGCGCATGCACAACAACACCAACGTGCTCGCCTTTGGCGCCCGCGTCGTTGGCTCCGAGCTCGCCAAGATGATCGTCGACGAGTGGCTCGACGCCGAGTTTGAGGGCGGCCGTCACGAGCGTCGCGTTAACCTCCTCAACGAGATCGACCACACGCGCGGCCTTAAGATCGTCGACGAGGCCTAAAGATTCACAAAGCCATACGCTAACGCCAGCCCCCGCCCGGAAGAAACATCCGGACGGGGGCTCTTTAGTAGATTTATGGGGGTTTACCAAAAGTCTACTGGAATAAAAAGGGCGCCGCGGATGAAGTTCCGCGGCGCCCAAGCCACACGCTAACAGCTTTAAGGAGTCAAAGCTGGTTTAGCCAAAAAAGCGCTTGATCTCGATCTCGGCGTTCTCCAGGCAGTCGGAGCCGTGAATCACATTGGCGTTGACATCGACAGCAAAGTCGCCGCGAATGGTGCCGGGGGCAGCATCAAGCGGGTTGGTGGCGCCCATAAGGGTGCGCATCTTGGAGACAGCGGAGAGACCGGAAACGACCATCTTGACGACCGGACCGCTCGTCATAAAGTCGCAGAGACTGCCAAAGAAGGGCTTGTCGGCCAGATGGGCGTAGTGCTCCTCGACGGTAGCGCGCTCGAGCGTGGTCATCTCCATGCGCTCGATAACAAGGCCGCTGCGCTCAATGCGAGCAACGATCTCGCCGATCTTGCGATCGCGCACGGCGTCGGGCTTAATCATGATGAAGGTCTTCTCGATAGCCATAAGGTAGCCTTTCAAGTAGGTTCGCGCGTGCCCAAGTCCCATTCCGGCACCCGCCTGGACTGCATCGTAACAGAGTTCTAGCTGCAGTTAAACAAAAAGCCGTTTATTGAAGCGTTATTATTTATTAAAGCGCTCCATATGTGTCACTTCTGTTTCGAAGCCCGACTAGAGTACCATCCGCCCCACTTTCAACTGCAACGAACAGAACGGACGGTCGATTGTCACCCGTGAACGCGCCCCCTTCACAACCTGCGCAAATGTCCTACAGAAGTTCTCGACAAGCTCCTTCCTTCTCTATAACAAAACGGGTGCCCACCGTAGCGGGCACCCGTAAAGGCAAGATATGATGAACACACCAGACAGACGCATCCAATAAGCTAATTAGCTCCGTGGCCCATCTCGACGACCTTGGATAACGAGCCAAACACACCCTCATCGGCCGCGAGCTGCGCCTCGGCGCTTCCCAACTGCACGGCAACGGCAGCAGGGGCGGTACCGCCCTCGGTCGTACGCGCGGCGACAATCGACGGAATATCGAGCGCCTCGGTAATATCGTGCTCAAAGAGCGGGCTTGCCTCCTGGAACACCTCAAACGGCAGGTCCTCAAGATTGCAGCCGCGCTTCTCGCACATCAGGACCAGATGGCCCACCACGGCATGTGCCTCGCGGAACGGCAGACCGCGCTTGGCCAGGTAATCGGCAACATCGGTGGCGGCAAGGTGCCCCACGCCGCACTCGCGCGCCATGGCATCCTCGTTGACGGTCCAAGTCGAAATCATACCGGCCATAACGGACAGGCACTGCATGAGCGTATGGGCAGTGTCGAGCGCGCCCCCCTTGTCCTCCTGCAAGTCCTTGTTATAAGCAAGCGGCAGGCCCTTCATGGTCACGAGCAGCTGCACCAGGTTGCCGTACACGCGACCGCTCTTACCGCGGATAAGCTCGGCAAAGTCGGGATTCTTCTTCTGCGGCATGATAGACGAGCCGGTGGAGTAGGAGTCTGAAAGCGTGATAAAGCCAAATTCGGAGCTCGACCACAGCACGATCTCCTCGGAAAGACGCGACAGGTGCATCGCCATGACGGATCCGGCGTAATGCAGATCGAGCAGGAAATCACGGTCGGAAACCGCATCGAGCGAGTTGGGAATCACGCCCGCAAAGCCAAGTTCGGCAGCCGTCATCTGGCGATCGAGCGGATAGCTCGTACCGGCAAGCGCGGCAGCACCCAGCGGGCAGTTGTCGGCGGCATCAAAGGCGGCCTTCAGACGTGTAAAGTCGCGCGCGAACATCCAGGAATACGCCAGCAGATGATGTGACAGCAGCACGGGCTGAGCATGCTGCATGTGCGTGTAACCCGGCAGAATCACCTTGTCGTACTTCTTGGCCGCATCCACCAGCACGTGGCGCAACTGCAGGTTGGCCTCCATGAGCTCCTTGGCCAACGCCTTGACGCCCAGGCGCGAATCGGTCGCCACCTGGTCGTTGCGCGAACGTCCGGTATGCAAGCGCTTGCCGGCCTCGCCGATGCGACGCGTCAGCTCGCTCTCGATGGACATATGGATGTCCTCGTCGTTGATATCGAAGGTGAAGTTGCCGGCATCGATATCCTGTTCGATTCCGGTCAGGCCCTCGGCAATCGCCTGCTCATCCTCGGCACTGATGATGCCCTGGGCCGCCAGCATCTTGGCATGCGCCTTAGAACCGGCGATATCCTGCTTATAGAGATGTTTGTCGACCGGCAGCGACGCGCCAAACTCCTGCGTGACCTCGGCCACGCCCGCCTCAAAACGACCGCCCCAAAGAGCCATGGAACCGTCCCCTTTCTCCAAATACCAAAACAAGCGCCCAAAGCAATGCGCCATATCGCTAAAGCGATTTTTCAACCGCTAGTTTTACACATTCCCCGCCGTGCGCGGGACCATGTAGCTAATTTGCAAAGAAGTGACGCGCCATGCACTTGGCGCCCAACGTCTCCCTCCGAATGTTGCCCTGCGAACCATCGATCCAGGCCTTCAGGCTCATAGGAACGTCCTCGACCTTTGCGGCATCGAACTCGGGCGCGAGGGCAAGTAAAGCATGCGCGAAAGCATTGAACATAATGGATACTCCTCATATATATAGGCGCAGAGCTGCCAAATTGATAGAAGGAGCCCCGCCAGACAACCCCGGCGGGGCTCGGACTCAGCCGCAGACGCGGCATCATATATGCGGGCGGAACGTAGGGGCCACCGATGTTAAGAAGTGTCAGCAAGCATAACGAAAGGTAGGGACCCCATGCGCCCGTTATGTATCACGCGGATGGGCCGCGCGGATACCAAGGAAAGGAAGACTTAAGCCTGGGCGGCAGCAGAGCTGGGACCCTGGACCTTAGCCCACGTCTTGAGCGACAGCGTATCGATCTCGATAAAACCGGCGCTGGCCTTCTCGTCAAACGTGGTGTCGCGGTCATAGGTGGCCAGGCCGTAGTCGTAGAGGCTGAAGGGGCTCTTGCGGCCGACGACATGGCAATTGCCCTTAAAGAACTTCAGACGGACGGTGCCGGTCACGAACTTCTGGGTATCGGCCATAAAGGCGTCGAGCGCGTTCTTGAGCGGGCTGTACCACTGGCCGTTGTACACGGCGGTGGCCCAATCCTGCTCGAGCTTAATCTTGGTCTTGAGCAGGTCGCCCTCGACGCAAATGTCCTCGAGTGCCTTGTGGGCGGTGATGAGCGTCAGGGCTCCGGGAACCTCATAGCACTCGCGGCTCTTGAGGCCCACCAGACGATCCTCAACCAGGTCGAGACGGCCAAAGCCGTTGTCGCCCGAAATCTTGTTGAGGGCGATGACGATCTCGGAGAGTTTCATCATCTTGCCGTCGACGGCGACGGGCTTGCCGGCCTCAAACTCAATCTCGATATACGTCGGGGTATCGGGCGTGTCCTCGGGATTCTTGGTCATAACCCAGGCGTCGTCGAGTGGCTCATTCCAGGGATCCTCCAGGTGGCCGCACTCAATGGCACGACCCCACAGGTTGTCGTCGATGGAATAGGGGTTGTCGTTGGCACCCTCGGGAACCGGCACGTTGTGGGCGTGAGCATAGGCGACCTCATCGGGACGGCACTTCAGATCCCACTCGCGAACCGGGGCGATAACCTTAAGCTCGGGGTCGAGGGCCTTGACGGCAGCCTCAAAACGAACCTGGTCGTTACCCTTGCCGGTGCAGCCGTGGGCGACGTAGGTCGCGCCAAACTCGTGAGCGACCTCGACGAGCTTCTTGGCGAGCAGCGGGCGAGACAGGGCGGAGAGCAGCGGGTACTTGTTCTCGTACATGGAGTTTGCGGCGATGGCCTTAGTCAGGAACTCATCGGAGAACTCGTCGCGCAGGTCGAGCACCTGGCAATCGAGAACGCCCAGGTCGAGCGCCTTCTGCTTCTTGGCATCCAGGCCGGTCTCCTCCTGGCCCACGTTGCCGCAGACGCAAACGACATCGAGATTCTTCTCGTCCTGGAGCCACTTGACACATACGGATGTATCAAGACCACCGGAATATGCGAGAACGACTTTTTCCTTGCTCATGGCTGTTTCCTTTCGCCCTTGGTAGCTAATTAGAACATCGGTCAGTTGCAAGTCACTTTGAGGTCAAAAACCGTGCAATATCAGGTTAAATAGCAAAAATCAGCACATACATGCCCTAGAAACATGCAGCAATGTCGTGCTAAAACCCAACGACCTCAAAATGACTCTGTTGAGGCAATTCGCCCCATGCGGACAGAGACGATTGTTATCGTCGTCGGGAAATTGCGCGCTGGCGTCGGATGGCATTGTCTGCAGTGGTGATGATCTTTACGAACTGCATCTGCCTCTCCTTTCACCTACCGCCGGGCGCAATTCTAATATCGTAAACGGTACCTTTTCCTCGGTAAGCGGTTGTTTTTCCGTCTCCGTTTTCGATGGTCGCTATATTACGCTAAAGTGCCTGCTGTACAAGCGACAAATTCAAATTTCTGAAAAGTTTTTTCATTAGTTTGTGAATTGCAGTGCAAGTACGCACCATTCCTGCGAAAATACGCTCGATTACATAGCAGAGGGTCATTACGCCCGAAACAATCTGGAAACGGAAAGGCGCATTTATGCAGACTTATGAATCAGACGCCAACATCGGCAACATTAAACTCATCGCCGTCGACATGGACAAGACGCTGCTCACCGACGAGCGCGTGTTGCCGCAGGGTCTTGATGAGCGTCTGGACAAGCTCGCCGACGCCGGCATCGTATTCTGCCCCGCCAGTGGACGTCCCGCTCCCAAGCTCGAGGAGATGTTCGAGGGCATCAAGAACCGCCTTGCTTTTTGTCCCGACAACGGAGCCTGCGTCATCTATCGCGGCAGCTATATCTATAAGAGCAACATCGATGTGGCGCTGTATCAGCAGGTGCTCGCTCGTGCCTCGGAGGACCCACGCGCCGTTCCCGTCCTGTGCTGCTACGACGAGTTCTATGTGCTCGCCCGCGACCATCAATACCACGACGAGATCAGCGTGTACTACAACACGATCAACTACGTCGACACCTTTGAGGGCATTGATATCGAGTCCAATAAGATCTCGATCTTTTTCCCTGCCTACGATGCCGAGCCCGCGTTCCGCGAGACCTATAACCCCGCGTTCTCGGACAAACTCTACGTCACCAATGCGGGCCGCGAGTGGATCGACTTTATGAATCTGGGCGTCGACAAGGGGTCGGGCGTAGCACATCTCTGCGAGCGCCTGGGCATCGATATCGCCGACGCCGCTGCCGTGGGCGATACGTACAACGACATCCCCATGCTGGAGCGCGTCGGGCATAGCTTTATCGTGGACAATGCCGAGGAGCACATGAACGCGCATGCCAAATGGCGCATTCCGAGCAACAACGACGGGGGCGTACTGACGCTCATCGACGCCATCCTGGCGGCTCGTTAAACTCACCGCCATGCCCGGGGCCGGCCGTTTGATTTTTGTTCGGTCAGGTCCTGGGCTCGCTCGGAAAGCACATTAAGTGCTTTCCGGCTCGTGCGGAATCTACGAAAAACTAATCCGCGCCGCCCGGCCAGGTCCTAGGTTTACTTTCCTGCCGCCAAGATGGCGTCTTGAGTGTCTAGATACTTAGCTGAAATGATTTGAGCAGAGGGGAGCCCCTTGTTGGAAGGGGCTCCCCTCTGTTTTGGTTACTGTGGGACAAATTAATCAGTAGTGTTTGTCCCAAATCTTAAGTATGTGGGGGCTTGCGTCTTGGGCGAGCTTGCCTTACCGAGTGCTTTCCTATTTGGCGTCGGCCCAGGTTACTCCGGTTGAGGCTTCGGCGATTAGGGGTACTCGGAGGTCTACGACGTGTTCCATGACGTCGTAGACCATGGTGGTTAGGCGCTCGACTTCATCGACGGGGCACTCAAAGTCCAGTTCGTCGTGTACCTGCAAGATCATGTGGGCGGCAAAACCCTCTTCTTCCAGGCGGCGGCTTACGCGGGCCATGGCGATCTTGATGATGTCGGCGGCGGTGCCCTGCATGGGGTGGTTCATGGCCGTGCGCTCACCAAAGCCGCGGAGCTGTGGGTTTTTGGCCTTGAGCTCGGGAATATGGCGTCTGCGGCCGTACATGGTCTCGGCGTAACCCGTCTGCTTGGCACGCGCCACCACGTTGTCGAGGAACGTGCGCACGCCCGGGTATGCCTCGTAGTAGCGGTCAATCATGTCGCGCGCCTCGGCCATCGAGATATGCAGCGACTGCGACAGACCGTAAGCCTGCTGACCATACACGATGCCGAAGTTCACGGCCTTGGCGCGGCTGCGCAGGTCGGGCGTCACCTCGGACACCGGCACGCCAAACACGCGCGCGGCCGTCTCGGCATGGAAGTCCTCGCCCTCGTTAAAGGCGCGCACCAGATGCTCATCACCCGAGAGATGCGCCAGCAGACGCAGCTCGATCTGCGAGTAGTCCACCGCCAAAAAGACGCTTCCCTCGCCTGCCGAAAACGCCGTCTTGACGGTACGGCCCAGCTCCGAGCGCGTCGGGATGTTCTGAAGGTTCGGGTCACTCGAGGACAGACGACCCGTCGCCGTGATGGTCTGGTTGTACGTGGTGTGCACGCGACCGTCACCACGACGCAACGGGCCCAGCGTGTCCAGATAGGTGGACTTGATCTTGGACTTCTCACGCCAGTCCAAGATCAGACGCACGATTTCGTGGTCACGGGCAAGGTCGCTCAGCACCTTGGCGTTGGTCGAATAATAGCCACGCTTGGTCTTTTTGAGGCCCTTGGTCGGAAGGCCCATCACGTCAAAGAGCACGTGCGAGAGCTGCATGGGACTGCCGATGTTAAAGGTCTCGTCGCCGGCCAGATCGCGAATGCTCCGCTCGACCTCAGTGATCTGGGTAGCAAGTCCCTCGGACAGACTATGCAGGCGGTCGGGGTCCACGAGCATGCCCGCGCGCTCCATCTTGGCAAGCACCGGCACGAGCGGCATCTCGATGCCATCGAACACGTTGGCGGCGTTCTCGCGGGCCATGCGGTCGCGCAGCGGCACCACGAGCGCCAGCGTCAGGGCCGCAGTGCGGGCAGCAGGGGCAGGAGCGTCCTCGCCAGCACCCTCCGCGCCGCGCGCCGCAGGCAGCGTCATCTGCAGATAGGTATCGGCCAGATACGCCTCATCAAACTCAGAGCGGTCGGAATCCAACAGATAGGCGGCGACCACAGTATCGAAGATGCGCGTGGAATCGACGGCCAGCGGATCCATGAGCTCGGGCTCAGAGGAATCGATGGGCGAAAGCTCGTGCAGCAGCGCCTTCATGTCCGGGCTCGCCACGCGGCCCTCCATAAACAGGCGCGCGAGCACGCCGGCGATCACGCCGTGGGCAACGTTGAAGCCATCGACCACGGCAGACGCACCGCCGTCGCCCTCCTCGAGCGCAAGCAACCCCTTGGACGTCGCCAGCCACAGCGTGCGCGTCAGGCCAAAAAGTGCGCCTTCCTCCTTGTCATCGTCCACCACAGCGGCAATCCACTCGCCCGCATCAATCGCGCGAGCGACCTCGGCGGCGGCAGCAGCAAGCGCCTCGGCATCGCCGGCGGCGGCACGCAAAACAGCAGGCATCTCGAACGTGCTGGCAGCGGCCGCAGCCCCACCCTCACCGCCGATCAGCGCCAAGAAACGGTTCTGCATGGCGGTGATACCAAGCGTACCCAGCGCCGCGGAAACCTCATCGGCAGAAAACGCCGGGAAAGACGTCGCCTCAAAGTCGAGCTCAACAGGCGCATCGGTGCGAATGGTCGCCACCTTGCGGCTCAGCAGTGCGTCGTCGATGTGCGCGCGCAGGTTTTCGCCCATCTTGCCCTTAACCTCATCGGCATGTGCGATAACCTCGTCCAGGCTACCGTACTGCGCAATGAGCGCGCTCGCCTTTTTGGGGCCGATGCCCGGTACGCCGGGAATGTTGTCCGACGTATCGCCCTTCAGACCATAAAAATCGGGCACGAGCGCCGGCGTGATGCCGTGATACAGATCGTCCACGCTCTCGGGCGTCATGATCGCCACGTCGGACAGGCCCTTACGAGTCGAGACCACGTTGACGTGCTCAGTCACGAGCTGATACATATCGCGATCACCGGTCACCAGCAGCATGTCGCAGCCGGCCTCCTCACCCAAGCGCGCCATGGTTCCCAGGATATCGTCGCCTTCCCAGCCCTCGGACTGCAGAATCGGCACATTGAGCGCGGAAAGCAGCTCCTTGATCATCGGAAACTGCGCGTGCAGATCGGGGTCCATGGGTGGGCGCTGCGCCTTGTACTGCGGCAGCATCTCCATACGCACGCGCGGCTTGCCCTTGTCAAACGCCACAACGACTCCATCGGGGTTAAAGGCGTCGATCATCTTGAGAAACATATTCAAAAAGCCAAAGATCGCGTTGGTGGGGCGACCGTCCGGCGCGTTCATGGTGGGCGGCACGGCGTGGAAGGCGCGGTGCATGAGCGAGTTGCCGTCGATAACGGCAAAGGTACGGCGCTTGTCAGACATATTGAATACCTCGCTTTGGGCTGGGCACGGTTTGCTCACACCAGTTTACACGCTCCCCGCCCCACGGCCACCGCACATCAGGCTTCCCTGCCGCCGCGGGCCCGCGCGTGATACGATGGCTCACGGTACATCAACCAGCACGATCGATCCGAAAGGAGCCTGCGTCATGGAGCGTCCCTGCGCATGGAAAAAGTACACGCCACAGCAGATCGAGGAGCTCGAGGAGCTTTGCCGCGGCTACAAGCAGTTTTTGAGTGAGAACAAGACCGAGCGCCTGTGCGTCAAGACCGGTATCAAGATGGCCGAGGAGGCGGGCTACGTCAATCTGGAGACCGTGATCTCCGAGGGCCGCGCGCTCAAGGCCGGCGACAAGGTGTACGCCGCCAATCACGGCAAGGACCTTATGCTCGTCAACCTGGGCACCGCCCCGCTCGAGCAGGGCTTTAACATCCTGGGCGCTCACGTGGACTCGCCGCGCCTGGACCTCAAGCAGAACCCCGCCTTCGAGGCCGGCGACATGGCCTACCTCGACACGCACTACTATGGCGGCGTCAAGAGCTACCACTGGGTCGCTTCCCCGCTCGCACTCGTAGGCGTCATCTGCAAAAAGGACGGCACCACCGTCGACATCAACATCGGTGACAAGGCTGACGACCCGGTCTTTACCATCTCCGACTTGCTGATCCACCTCTCGAGCGAGCAGATGGCCAAGCCCGCCAAGGACGCCGTCGACGCCGAGATCCTCGACGTGATTGTGGGCGGCCGCCCCGTCAAGTTTGACGAGGACGACAAGGACGCTCCCAAGGAGCCCGTCAAGCAGATGTTCCTGGATATCCTCAAGGAGCAGTACGACGTCGAGGAGGAGGACTTCCTCTCCGCCGAGATCGAGGTCGTGCCCGCCGGCCCGGCCCGCGACATGGGCCTCGACCGCTCCATGATTCTGGGCTATGGCCACGACGACCGTGTCTGCGCCTATCCGTCCATGCTCGCCCAGATCGACGTCGCCAACGTGGAGCGCACGAGCATCACACTCATCGTCGACAAGGAGGAGATCGGTTCCGTGGGTGCCACCGGCATGACGAGCCGCTTCTTCGAGAACACCGTCGCCGAGATCATGGCGCTCGCCGGCGAGAATAGCCCGCTGGTCCTGCGCCGCGCACTCGCCCACAGCCGCATGCTCTCCTCTGACGTGTCCGCCGGCTTCGACCCGGGCTACGCCGGCAAGTTCGAAACCAAGAACGCAGCCTTTATGGGTCGCGGCCTGTGCTTTAACAAGTACACGGGCAGCCGCGGCAAGGGCGGCTCAAACGACGCCGACGCCGAGTATGTGGCCCTCATCCGCGACATCATGGACGAGGCGGGCGTTGACTTCCAGACCTGCGAGCTCGGCCGCGTCAACGCAGGTGGCGGCGGCACCATCGCCTACATCATGGCCAAGTACGGCATGAACGTCATCGACTCCGGTGTTGCCGTCCTGTCCATGCACGCCCTGTGGGAGGTCGCTAACAAGGCCGATATCTACGAGGCCTATCGCGGCTACAAGGCCTTCATCGAGCGCGCCTAACCGACCCTTCATCAGTTGCGGTGAAATACGGACTAAACTGGCCCATAAACGGCAAAACAGACCGTATTCCTCCGCAACTTTCTTTTTGGCAGAGGAGAGTCCATGCTGCAGGTCATCATTTCGCCCGCCAAGCAGATGCGCGCGGCCCAAGATGCTTTTGAAGTCCTGGGCATTCCACCTTTTGCGCACGAGACGGCTCGCCTCCACCGCGCACTGCTAGATATCGAGCGAAATGAAGGCAGCGGCGGTCTGCAGGCGCTATGGAACGTGAGTGACAAACTGCTGGGGCCTTGCCTCAACACCCTGCATGAGTTCGGGCCCATCCTGACAAACTGCGATCTCGACAATCCCGCACTCGCCCGACACCTCTCCCCTGCCGTCATGTCCTATCACGGCATTCAATACCAGAGCATGGCGCCCGAGGTGATGGATTCCGCGCAGCTCGCATGGTTGCAAGACCATTTGTGGATCCTCTCGGGACTCTACGGATGCATGCGCCCCTTCCACGGCGTGTCACCCTATCGGCTCGAAATGGGGGCGAAGCTTGCCGTCGACGATGCCCGAGACCTCTACGCGTTTTGGGGCGACAAACTCGCACGGGCCATCGCTCCGGCGGACTCCAACGCTGCAATCGTCAACCTTGCCAGCGTGGAATACGCCAAAGCCGTCCTGCCCCGCCTCACCACCGATGTCACGGTCGTCACATGCCTCTTTGGCGAAGGCATCCGCAGCGGTAAGCCCATCCAGCGCTCGACCGCCAGCAAAAAGGCGCGAGGCTCCATGGTGCGCTGGATGGCAGAAAACAAGCTCGAGGATGTAAGCGGGCTCACCGCGTTCGACGTTGGTTATCGTCACTTTCCCGAGCTTTCAAATAAAAACACTTTGGTCTTCCTGAACGAACAGGCCTTGTAGGACCACCGCTACTTTTGAATGTGCCGCCTAGGCACGGCGGCTATTGCGCCAAGCCGTCGGCTCTGGCAATTTCATTTGTCGAGCCGTCCTGATAGGTAATCTTGACATGTTCTACCTCGGACACCTTGACGCCCGACGGAGGCTCCAGGCGCCATTCCGTCAGGGCGATATCCATGGTCGTGGGAACGTCTCCTTGATTTTTGAGCTTCACCGTCAGCGTTTTGAGCGCCGCATCAAACGTCACGCGTTCGATTTCTTCACCTGGAATGGACCCACCACTCAGCTGCAACTGCACAAACTCATCGCGCGGGTACCAATAATCGCCCGGAACGGCGAGCGTATTGGCATTACCGCCAGTACTCCTCACCGTCATGATCGGTAGGGCATCATCAGCCTCGAACTCCCAGCCAGCGCCGCCGCGACCGCCAAACGTCCAAATACAAAAGGCAATCACCAACACGGCAAGCACCGCAAAACCAATCGCAACAAGGCCATGATGGGCACGGCCCTCCTCGGCCGACACATCCCATTGTGTCTCTCGATATAGATGCTTGTCTTCCATGTTCGCCTCCCCGCAGGCACGCTCGTTAGGCCAATCGTACCCATTCGAGCTATACTTGAGCCCATTACATAAACGGGGAGCTTGCGGGACAAGACGGCAGGCTGAGATTGGGTGCGCCCGCCCTGACCCGCAAACCTGATATGGGTAATGCCAACGAAGGGAGCCGTGCCAATGAGCACACAGACCGAGCCCAAGCTCGTCACGCAAATCGACTTCGCCCGCGCCGGGCAGATCACACCGCAGATGAAGGAGGTTGCCGAACGCGAGCATCGCGACCCCGACTACATCCGCGAGCGCGTGGCCGACGGCCGCATCGCCATTCCCGCCAACATCGTGCATATCAAAAAGGGCATGCGCGCCTTTGGCGTCGGTGAGGGCCTGTCCACCAAGGTCAATGTGAACTTGGGCATCTCGGGCGACAAAGCCGATGCCGCCGAGGAATGGAAGAAGGTCAAGATTGCCGAGGACTTTGGCGCCGACGCCATCATGGACCTCTCCAACTCGGGCAAGACACGCCAGTTCCGCCAGCAGCTCATCGACGAGACGCCGCTCATGGTAGGCACCGTCCCCATGTACGACGCCATCGGTTACATGGAAAAGCCGCTGGTCAAACTCACCAAGGAAGACCTGTTCGAAGTCGTGCGCGCGCACGCCGAGGACGGCGTGGACTTTATGACCATCCACTGCGGCATCAACAAGTCGGTCACCAAGACCTTTAAGGAGACCGGCCGCCTGATGAACATCGTGAGCCGCGGCGGCTCGCTGCTGTTTGGCTGGATGGAGGTCACCGGCAACGAAAACCCCTTCTACGAGTACTTTGACGAGCTGCTCGAGATTTGCCACGAGTACGACGTGACGATTTCGCTCGGCGACTCCTGCCGTCCGGGCTGCCTCTACGACTCCAACGATGCCACCGAGACTGCCGAGATGATCGAGCTGGGCAAGCTGTGCAAGCGTGCTTGGGCCGCCGGCGTCCAGGTCATGGTCGAGGGCCCGGGTCACATGGCGCTCGACGAGATCGCCGCCAACATGAAGCTACAGAAGCGCCTGTGCCACAACGCCCCGTTCTATGTGCTCGGGCCGCTGGTGACCGATATCGGCGTGGGCTACGACCACATCACCGCCGCCATCGGTGGCGCCATCTCCGCCAGCTCCGGCGCCGACTTCCTGTGCTACGTGACGCCGGCCGAGCACCTGTGCCTGCCCAACGCCCAGGACGTGCTCGATGGCCTCATGGCCACCAAGATCGCCGCACATGCCGCCGATATCGCCAAGAAGGTGCCGCACGCCCGCGACATGGACGACAAGATGGGCCAGGCACGCCGCAAGCTCGACTGGGATGCCATGTGGGAGTGTGCTCTCGACCCGGTCACCGGTAAGAAGCGCTACGAGGAGTCCCCCGCCGCCACCGAGGGCACCTGCACCATGTGTGGCAAGATGTGCGCCGTCCGCACCGTTAACAAGGTGTTCGAAGGCACGACGATCGACCTCGGCATGGAGGACTAACTCGTCACCGGAGCCACAATCGGTAACATGGTGTTCGTCAATTGTTGACGTGTGAACATTTGCTTACATTTGCGTAAAGATTGCATCGCCCGCCCGGGTTCGACATAGAGTCGGCCCGGGCATCTTTATAATGCTGGCTTAAAGACCCATTTGATTCCGACCGAACAAGGGAGCAAACATGGATCGCAGTAAGGTACCTGCCGTTCTATCCATCGCAGGATCCGATTCCAGCGGTGGCGCCGGCATTCAGGCCGACATCAAGACCATCACGGCGCACCGCCTGTATGCCGAGACGGCCATCACCGCCATCACCGCACAAAACACGCTCGGTGTCACCGCCGTGCAGAATATCTCCCCTGATATCGTCGCTGCGCAGATCGACGCCGTATTTGACGATATCCGCCCAAGCGCCGTCAAGATCGGCATGGTTTCCTCTGCCGAGATTATCGAGGTTATCGCCGACCGCCTGAGCGCCTGGAACGCGACAAACGTGGTAGTCGACCCCGTCATGGTAGCCACCTCGGGCGCACGGCTGATTGCCGAAGATGCCGCCGAGGCGCTCACCCGCCGCCTGTTCCCGCTGGCGACGGTTATCACGCCCAATATTCCCGAGGCCATGGCCCTGCTCGACTACGAGGTCGACTCCGAGCGCACGCAGCAAAATGCTGCCATGCTCCTCGCCCGCCGCTTTGGCTGCGCATCCCTCGTTAAGGGTGGGCATCTTGTCAACGAGGCCAACGATGTATTGGCCGAACCCGCGCCACTCGATGACGAGGGCAACCATCTGGGCGATCCGCTCACCACGTGGTTCCGCCACAAGCGCATCGAGACCGACAACACACACGGCACCGGCTGCACGCTTTCGTCCGCCATCGCCTGCGCGCTGGCTCAGGGCATGGATCTTGCCGACGCCGTCAACGCCGGCAAGGCCTACCTAACGGGCGCTCTCGCCGCCGGCTTTGACATGGGCAAAGGCTCTGGCCCCGTCAACCACATGTGGCAGTACTAAATAGCCAGTAACCTGCCAAAAAGAGACAGGCTACCTTGCACCAAAAACCGTCGCAACATTCGATGAAAATCGTGCAAACGCGAAAAATCATCGGATGTTGCGACGGTTTGATTTTAGATAGCGGTCGAGCAAAGGGCCGGGGCGTCTAGTCGTCGGCGAGTTGAATTCCCAACAAACCCGAGAGTGCCAGCGCCTGCTCGGCATTGACCGTCAGGCCACGCAGCTCATGGTAATCGCCCGAAACAACGGGCGCTGCAAATGTACAGCGCGACACATCAACGCCGGAAAGCGACGTCTTGAACACATCAACACGCGTCAGGTCACAGCCATCCAGGCGTATCTGACCCAGCTTGGCACCCTGAAACGCAGCCTCTCTCAGACGTGTATCGCATGCTGTCATAGGGCCAATGCGTCCCTCCGAAAGGTTCGCATAGCTCAAATCGCACGATCCAAACGACACGCTCGACAGGCGCGCCTTGAGCAAGTTGAGTCCCGGTGCCGAGCAGTCAACGAAGTCGCAGCGGCTGAGCCAGCAGCCTTCCATGTTGCAGCGGATAAAGCGGCAACCGCGAAACACCACGTCGCGAAACGTCGAGCCGCTCCAGTCAACGCTATCGAACTCGCAAGATCGGAACACAACGCCATCGAAGGTCGCGCCGTTCGCCACGTCGTAGGCAAGATCCAAATCCTCAAAAGCGGTATTGGAGACGAGCTCATCGCCCTCGGCAAAGAGGTCGATGAGCTCGTCCATGCCCATATGGCAGCCAATCCGTTCGTTTACCCGGGCAAAACCACCACAAAGGTGCCTGTCCCCTTTGCGGTGGCTTGGGACCGTGCTACTCACCGAGCATCTCTTTGAGCTTGGCTGCCACGGCGTGACCCAGGCTCTCGTGGCTTTCGGGCATCATATGCAGATAGTCGATATCGCCCGGCTCGGCAAACTCGGCGGCATTCAAAAAGTCGCAGCCAAACTGCTCGGCCACGTGCGCATAGTACTCGCCAAAATGCTCAGATGCCTCAACGGAATGCTCGTCAAAGTCGGTCATATACACATCGGCGATCTGCGGCTTGATCTTGATAGGAGCCATCAGCAGGATGCGCGGGCAAGGCGCAGCGTCGGTCCACGGAAACGCGCGGACGGCGCGAATCAGCGCCATGGCGCCACGGGCGATATCGGAAGCTGTCACGTTAAAGACCGTCTTACAGTCGTTGGTGCCCAGCATGATCACAATGGCGTCCAGCGGCTTATGGGCCTCGAGCAGCATCGGAAGCGCGCGAATACCGTTGAGGTTAGTGTCCAGATGGCACATGTCGTCGCGTACCGTCGTGCGGCCGTTGAGGCCTTCTTCAATTACATGCCAGCCCTCGCCTAAGTCACGTTGGACCACGCCACACCAGCGCACATCCTGCGCATAGCGCACCGCGGTACCGTCGCGCATGCCCGCCGGATCGTAACCATAGGTGTTGCTGTCACCAAAGCATAGAACGTTTTTCATCGTAAGCTCCCCACTCAATAAAAAGCCGACGGGAGCAGCCCCCGTCGGCTCGGTATATCGCATCACGCGCACCGTTTACAGGTACTTGCGCCAGTCGTCGTCATCCTCGTCATCCTCGGCAGCGGCCTGAGCCTGCTCGGCGGCACGGGCGGCTGCGGTGCGGGCGGCAACCTGAGCATAGGACTCCTCGTTGCGCTCGGGGAAGTTTGCCAGCACGTGCTCGAACTTGGCGAAGTCCTCGTCCCAGCGCGTAGAGGGCACGGCAAAGAAGACCTGCTTGACCTTGAAGTCGCCCGACGCGAGCTCCTTGCGGAAGAGCTCGGCCACGGCCTCGGCATCAAAGCCGTTGTTGTCGCAGCCCCAAGCACCCAGCACGAGCTTCTCGCGACCAAGCTCATCGCAGATGGCGAGCACAAAGCGAATGCGGTCGCGCAGGGCATCCAGCAGAGCATCGTCGCTCACGCGATACTCCTGGCGGGCGCGCCTAACGTTGGGCGCGGCGGCCACGATCACGTCGGCGTATGCATGCACGTGGTTGCGGTCGAAGCGCACCGCAGGCACCACCAGGGCGCGGTTACGATAGAGCTCGCAGTTGATGTTGCGGCGACGGTTCTCGCCGTACCACTTACGCTGCCTATCGAGAACGTTGTACAGATACGAATCGGCGCACAGCGTGGCCTCCTGGCCCAGATAACCCTGAATATATCCACCGCCCGGATTGGTAAACGAGGCAAAGGCGAGCACGGCCATGTCGCAGAACTGCGCATAGCCGCGACCGTTATCGAGGATTGCCTGCGTGGCGGAGGCATCAAGCACAGTGACCTCGGGCAGGACCGGAGCGGGCTCCTCAGCAGGCGCGGACTCAGCTTCGGCGATTTCCTCGGCAGGCTCCTCGACGGGCTCGGGCGCCGCCTCGGTCTCGGGCGCCGCCTCGACCTCGGTAGTCTCCGCGTTCTCGACGTCCTCGGCGACCTGCTCTTCGGCGGCCACAGCACTCTGAACCTTGGCCTTCATCGCCGCGACAAAGCCGGCAGGCATACCGTCAAACTCGCGAACACCGGCGAGCGAACGCTCGATATCCTTGGCGCACGCTTCGGACACAGTTGCCACGTGACGCTCGGCGGCCTTGGCACGGGCCTCGCGCTTGGGATTGGGCTGACCCGCTCGGTTGGACCTGCGGTTACGGTTCCTGTTGTCGACGTCTGCCATACGTGGCCACCTTTCCTGTCGCTGCCGCTATCGGCTTTTCCCATCCATGATACCCCGCCGCGTACAAAAAAGACGGCCCCGAAGGACCGCCTTTCACATCGTTTTACCGCGTCCGGCAGGAAGCATCGCAATGCCGCGCTTTAATCGCGACGGCCGAGGATGTTCAGAATGCGCAGGAACACGTTGATGATGTCCACGAACAGGTTGGATGCCATGAGCACGGCGTTGGGCAGCGTGGGCGGCACCGTCGTTGCCACATAGGTGTCGTAGCCGATGAAGCCGGCGAACACCACGATCACGATCAGGTCGGTGATGGACTGCGAAACGCCCATGAACATCAGCACGATCTCGACCAGAATCGTGGCAAGCAGGATGCCAAAACCAATGCCATACACACGCTGGAAGAACTTGGGGAAGGTCACGCCCAGCGCACCAAAGACAAAGGTGATGGCGGCCGTGGCGATAAAGGCGGTGTTAATGGTAGGCAGGTCGTAGTTGGCAAGACCAAACGACGCCGTCAGGCCAAAGGTGCTCGCAAAGACCACGTAGCCCACGAGTGACAGGCCCACGGACTGTTTGCTGGCAGCAGCCGACATCATGACCATGCCGACGATGGTCAAAATAAATGAGCCAAAGACCAGCGGCAAAGCGGCGCCGCTCATCATCATGCGCGCAAACGACATGGTGCTCGTAAAGTAAGCACCGGCGCCCATGGCGCAAAAGCCCAAAAAGATCAGAGCAGACATGACAAGGTTGTACGCGCGCGGCGACATCTCCTTGGCACGGCTTGCGCCGGTCTCGATGGGGCCATTCTGATAGCCCTGGATATCGTTCATAATTTCGTCCTTTCAAAAAGCACCGCGACGGCGCCGTAGCTGACAAGTTTCTTGCCATTGTACCCGAACGCCACGCGTTCTTACCTGCGGCGCTCGCTCTCGAGTGTTCGGTCGAACGCCCACACCCACCAACGCATCAGATGAGTCTGCGAGCCATCCGGTCGCTCGCGTGTCTGCTCTTCCAGATACAGTTCGGTCGCATGTCCGCCAAAACGAACCTTATAAGTCGCCGTACGAATGCCGTGAACCGTCAGGCCAAACCCAGTGGACGAGACAATCTCGTCAATCGTAAAGCAGCGACCGTCAACCCAGCAGACGGTAACCGGCACAACCTGTCCGCCCGCGAGAATGCGAGCCACGACGTCCACATACTGCTTGTGCACGCGCCGAGTTTTGCCGTCTGTCTGTCGATATTCCATGCCTCCTATTATCGAACGCATGTTTGCATATTGTAAAGCGAACAGACTGTGGTTTTGGGGTGTTGGGGCGCGCGCACGTGTCCTCATGGTGTGTTAGCAAAAAGAACACCCACGGTCAACAGGGCTAATAATCATTTTTAGTGCCAAAAAATTCACTGCTCCCATCAGAACTCGGTAAAGAAACCCGCAGGAGGTGATACGATTTATCATGTTTCTGTAACGTGCCTGCAAACTTCGAGAAAGCCCATATATGGACGTAACGTTCTCAACCTTCCTCGGCCAACTTGTGTCGAACCCAGTCCTTGCCGTCACCGTGATCCTCGCGCTCGGCGCCATCTTCGTCAATGGATGGACCGACGCACCCAACGCCATCGCGACCTGCGTCACTACGCGTTGCATGCCCGCCCGCGCCGCTATTCTCATGAGTGCCGCATTCAACTTCCTTGGCGTGCTCATCATGACGCACTTTAACGCGAGCGTCGCCAACACCATCTCCCATATTGTCGACTTTGGCGGAAACAGCACCATGGCGCTCGCCTGTCTGTGCGCGGCGCTGTTCTCCATCGTCGTCTACGGCGCCACAGCGTCGCGTTTTGGCATCCCCACCTCGCAAAGCCACAGCCTTATCGCCGGCCTGACCGGTGCCGCCATCGCCCTCGGCGGTGCGAGCAGCGTCAACGTCCACGAGTGGATGAAGGTCATCTACGGCCTGGCGCTCTCCATCGGTCTGGGCTTTGTCATGGGCTGGGTCCTGTGCAAGCTCGTCTCGATTCTTTTCGCCGCCGCCAACAGGCGACGTGCCAATGTCTTCTTTAAATACGCTCAGATCGCGAGCGCTGCGGCCATGAGCTTTATGCACGGCGCGCAGGATGGACAGAAGTTCATCGGCGTGCTCTTTTTAGGCGTGGCCTTTGCCAGCGGCCAGACGAGCGTCGGCGATGCCGGCATCCCCATCTGGATTATGCTGCTATGCTCGGCCACCATGGGCATCGGCACCAGCGTGGGCGGCGAGCGCATCATCAAGTCCGTTGGCCAGAGCATGGTCAAGCTCGAAAAGTACCAGGGCTTCTCCGCCGACCTGGCGGGCGCCGCGAACCTGCTGCTTGCCACCCTTACCGGCATCCCCGTGTCCTCCACGCACATCAAGACCTGCGCCATCATGGGCGTCGGTGCCGTCAAACGCCTCTCGGCCATCAACTTCGGCGTCGTCAAGGACATGATGTTCACCTGGTTCTTCACCTTCCCCGCCTGCGGACTCATCAGCTTTGTCATGGCCAAGCTGTTCATGATGTTCATCTAGTCAAACCGAACGTCCATCCGGACCGTAACACCTCGCCCACCCGTCTTCGCCTCGAAAGGACCCACTCATGGCAAAGAAACCCGATTCGTTCTACTTTGACAACTACGTCGCCTGCGCCGACCTTGCCGTCCAGGCCGCCGAGCTGCTTACCAAGATTTTCGAGAACTTCGATCCCGCGAAGATTCACGATATGCTCGACAAGATGCACGCGATCGAGCATGCGGCCGACAAGAAGCACCATGAGCTTGAGGACGCCCTGCTCACGGCCTTTATCACCCCGCTTGAGCGCGAGGACCTGGATCTGATGAGCTGCTCGCTCGACACCGTGCTCGACCGTATCGAGGGCGTCGTGCAGCGCGTCTACTTCACCAACATCCAGAGCATCCATCCCGATGCCATCGTGATCGCCCACAAGGTGACCGACGCCTGCCGCGCCATGAAAGACCTGATGGTCGAGCTGCCTAACTACCGCAAGTCCAAAACGCTGCGCGAGCTCGTCATCCAGATCAACACCATCGAGTCCGAGGCCGACGAGCTCTATATCAACGCCATGCGTAACCTGCACGTTAACGGCAAGGACCCGCTCGAGGTCATCGCTTGGCGTGACGTGTACGCCTTCCTGGAGTACTGCGCCGACTGCTGCGAGAATGTGGCCGATGTCGTGGATTCGATTGTCATGAAGAACAGTTAATTGGGGGTACGTGTCCCGGCGGCGAAGGGCCGGCCACGGTTTGCTTTCTCACTCCGGCTGCTTTGCAGAGTCGTTCGAAAGTAAACCGTGGCCGGCCCTTCGCCTTACGTACCACCATTGGGAACTTTGGCTGATAGATTTAGCGCGATGGGGGTTTGGCTGAAGGGACCTTTGGTATCCGTTCGGACACTTTGGCCCTTGATGAGCGTTTGGCTGATTGCTGCTTTGGGTACTCTTTGGGTTACTTTTGGTTTGTTTGATTTTTAATTTTAGGAGGGCTTGTATGTCTTATTTGGATCTGGCTCGTGGTCGGTATTCTTGTCGTTCTTTTGAGGACCGTTCTGTTGAGCAGGCTGTGGTGGATGCCATTGTTGAGGCTGGGCGTATTGCTCCTTCTGCTTGTAATAATCATCCAGCCCGTGTGATGGTGCTGGATACGCCTGAGCTGTTGGAGAAGGCTGCTGCTTGTCAGCCTCGGTTTGCTCGTGATGGGTCTATCTTTGGGGCTCCGCTTGTCTTCCTCATTTGTAGCGTTACCGAAGACGCTTGGGTGCGCCCCTATGACCAGATAAACTCCAGCGCTATCGACACCTCGATTGTTTGCGATCAGATGCTGATGGAAGCCGAGGAGCAGGGTCTAGGAACGTGCTGGGTGTGCCATTTTAAGCCCGAGCTAGCCCGCGAGCAGTTCAACCTGCCCGAGGGTGTCTATCCCTATCACATGCTCGTCTGTGGCTATCCTGCCGACCACATCGCAGACCCCGAGCATCGCGAGGCCCGCACCATTCCCCTCTCCGACTTCCTCCTCAAGTAGATTTTTGGGACATGCCTTAAAACCTACCCTTGACCGCTCACCCGTTCGCCGAGTTCTGCGCCACTATGTGCAGGGCTCGGTTTTTTATGTTACGCACCCCGGCACAGTCATAAAAAGGACCCGCAAGCTGCGGGTCCTTTCTAGGCACTAAATTGTAGGCCGAATGTTAGTCCAGGTCGTCGGCGGCAAAGTTGTCGATCGGGGCGAAGGGATCGGCCACGGGGACAACCGGGTCAGCGACGGGCAGCGGCTCGGCGGGAACAGTCACCGCAGGAGAAGCGGCAGAACCGACCGGCGTGGAGGCCATGAGGTCGGCCGGGAAGGAGTTCTGGGCATCGTCCATGAAGTGCTGGATGAGCTTGAGGTACTCGGCCTTGAACTCCTCGCGGGAAGCCTTGAGACGATCGATTTCCTCGAGCTCGGCCTGCTTCTCGGTCAGAGCCTGGCGGATAACCTCGCGTGCCTTAGCGTCAGCCTCGTTGCGGATACGCTCAGCGTTCTCGTTGGCATCGTTGACGATGGTCTCAGCGGTCTGCTGGGCAGCAATCAGGGCAGCGGAAATCTGGCGCTCCTGAGCGGAGAAGTCAGGGGCGGGAGCAGCCACGGGGGCGGCAGGAACGGCTTGGGCGGTGGCATCCTGAGCCTGGGCAAGCTGAGCCTGCGCATCGGCAAGCTGCTGCTCGGTAGCAGTCAGGCGACCCTTAAGGTCGACGATCTTAGCGAGCATAGCGTCAACCTCGGAGGACAGCGTCTCCAAGAAGACGTCGACCTCGGCAGGATCGTAGCCACGCTTGGCCTCAGAGAAAGTCTGAGCCTGGATGTCTGCAGGGGTAATAGCCATAACAAGTCTCCTTTTTCATCGCCTCGGCGCTACACGCCCGACGTAAGTTACAAAGTCAGTTCTATACGAGTATACCTATAAGAAGCTGCAGAACCAGCCTCTGCACCAACTGCAACGCAATAATCGCAACGACCGGCGAAAAATCGATACCGCCCATCGGCGGAATGAAACGACGGAACAGGTTGAGCCACGGACCGCACACGCTATCGAGCACCGCAGCAATATCCTGAAGTAAACCACCCTGCTTCATGGGAATCCACGTCATAAAGCAGTAGACGACAATGAGCGTGGAATAGAAGTTGAACAGCGTGTTGACCAGCTGGACGATAGTGTAGATGTTGATGGGAATCTCCTCGTCTTGTCTTTACTTAAGGTAGCCGTCGGCACGAAGCTTCTTGAGATCGGAATCTTTGACCTCGCAACCGGCGGGCAGCACCATGAACACGCGGTCGCCTACCTCCTTGACCGTGGCGCCCAGACCGCAGGCAAAGCCGTAAGAGAAGTCCAAGACGCGCTTGGCAACTTCGGTGCGTACGCCCACAAAAATCAGTGCGACAGGCTGCTTGGTGCGAACGCGGCGCACCACGGTCTCCACGTCGTCATAGCTCTCGGGGCGCAGGACATAGGCCGGCAGTTGCGGCGTGGCGTTGATGATATTGCTCGCATAGGCCGAGGCATCGCTCGGTGCAGGCGCGGGTGCAGCGGCGGCACGGGCGCGGGTGTTCTCGGCGTAGCTCGACGGCGTGTCATAGGCACCAGGACGATAACCGCTCGCAACACTGTCCTGCGAGCGCGAAGGCGGGTTATACGTCGTGGCATGGCGGGAGTCATCGCCGACCAGCTGACCGGAGCGCGTATACACGGCAACCGACTCAGCTTCACCGCGGCGCGTCTGACCAAGCAGGCCGTTGCTCGGCTCGTCTTGGGTGTAGAAGCCCTCGCCCGAAGCACCGCCGTAGCCGTTGCCCTGATAGCTATCGTCATAGCCGTCATCGTAGCCGTAGTCGTCGTCCTGGCCATAACCCTGGTCGTAACCCTGCTGGCCGCCCAGGTGCATCTTATTTTTAATCTCGTCAAGGAAGCCCATGGTTGTGTCCTCTCGCGGTTTAGTGCAGGCGCCCCGATAATCAGTGCGCACTTCAGAGCCTTATTTTACTGCAAACTCCGGGCTAAATACTACCCTGCCCAGGCGAACGAGCGTAGAGCCCTCCTCAAGGGCAGGCTCAAAGTCCTCGCTCATGCCGCAGGAAAGCTCAGGCAGGTTCAAATCGGGATGCGCCGCCTCCAGCTCATCCCTCAGCTCACGAAGCCCCGCAAAGGTGCGGCGTGCCACATCCTTATTCCCCCGGGGCGCCATAGTCATAAGCCCCTGCACGCAAATTCCCTCAAGCTCCGCAAGCTCACCCGCGGCGGCGCGAATCTCATCGGGCGAAAAGCCTCCCTTCGACTCCTCACCACTCACATTGACCTCAATGAGCACACGCTGGGGGCCGGCGAGCTCGCCTGCCTCAATCTTGCGGATAGCACGGCTCGAGATCGCCTGCGCCAGATGCAGCGAACCCACCGAGTGAATCAGCTCGGCTGAGCCCAGCACCGCATTGATCTTATTGGTCTGCAGGTTGCCGATCATATCGAAGCGCACCTCGGGCAGCTCCGGATGCTCCGCCAGACCCGTGAGCTTGCGAACCAGCTCCTGCGGGCGGTTCTCGGCAAAATGGCGATACCCCGCCTGGATGGCAGCAACAGTCTCATCGACACCAACGGTCTTGGACACGGCAATGAGGCGCGCGGCGTCGTGGGGGCGGCCCGCGCGATCGAGCGCCGCATAAAAACGTTCCAGAATCTGCTCGCGGCGAGCGCGCATCAAATCCAAATAGTTATCCATTGCTAATCGCCTCCGCTGACAGCCAAACAAGTAGTCCCATGCTAACGCAAGAGCGCGGCCCCGCATGTGCAGGGCCGCGCTCACTTAGGTATTTACAATCTTTCGACGAACGGGGCTACTTACTCCTCGTCGTCCTCGCCATCGTCCTCGTCCTCAAGATGATCGAGCAGGTAGCGAAGACCCTCGCTGACCTCGTTGGCGGGCACCTTGGCAACGTAGCGCGCGTCGACGGCGGGCCTCATGATAACACCCTCGCCCGAAGGCACGCGCATGCTCTCGAGCTCGTCCTCATCAGTGCGGGCGATATCGCCGGCGTTCATACGCTGACCAGTCAACAGGAAGGTCAGACGGCAAGCGGCATCGATGGAAATCGAAGCGATGCGATCGAGGTAGCGCGAAACCATGATGGCGCGGCGCAGGTCGTCATAGTTGCTGTCGTCGTCCATAAAGTCGCCCGTATCCATACGGTTAAAGGTGCGGAAGAACTTCTCGTAGGCAGCGTGCACTGGCTCGTCCTCGACGGCCAAGTTGCAGATGATGGACATGTCATTGGTGACGAGCGCAGAAAGCGAAGAGCCCAGCACCTGGTAAACAGCTTCGGCCTCGGCCTCAACCGTACCGACGAGCTCCTGGGGCAGCGAGATGTCGGCCTTGACCATGTGACGCGTGGCGCGGCAGATCTGGCGAACCTTATCGGTCATGCGCTGCAGGTTAAAGTCGACGTAGATAATCGTCTGCAGCAAGCGGAAGTCGGAGGCGACCGGCGACTGCGTGGCGATCAGGTTGTAGCACACGGCCTCCAAGTTGGCGCAGCGCGCGTCAATCGAAAGCGTGCGCTTCTTGGTCTTGGTGGCGAGCTTGCGGTCGTCGGTCGCATAGGCCTTAACGGCATCGTGGAGGGCCAGATCGACGGCCTCGTAGATGCTCAGCATCTCGTGGCGGGCCTCGATGAGCTGACGGGAAAACAGTTTACGCATGGTTCACTCCAATCAGTTGGGTGCGGTCATGCCGCCCGCACAGTGAATACGCACCGGACCAGGTCCGATCGGCTTGGGACTAGTCGCACCGATCAGCCAAAGCGGCCGGTGATATAGTCTTCCGTCCGCGAGTCCACCGGGCTGGTGAAGATCGCGTCGGTTTGACCATACTCGATGAGCGTGGCAGGCTCACCGGCAACTTCCTGCAAGAAGAATGCGGTGTAGTCGCTGATACGAGCTGCCTGCTGCATTGAATGCGTGACGATGATGATCGTCATCTCGGGCGCCAGCTCGGCCATCAAATCCTCGACCTTAGAGACGGACGTGGGGTCGATGGCGGAGCAGGGCTCGTCCATCAGGAGGACATCGGGTTGCACCGCAAGCACGCGCGCGATGCACAGACGCTGCTGCTGACCGCCCGAGAGCGCCAAACCATCCTTGTTGAGCTGATTGGATACCTCTTTCCAGAGGTTGGCGCGCTTGAGCGATTCTTCCACGATGTCATCGAGGTCGCTTTTGCTAGTCACGCCCTGCAGACGAGGGCCAAAGGCGACATTCTCGTAGATGGATTTGGGAAACGGGTTGGGCTGCTGAAAAATCATGCCCACGCGGCGACGGAGGTCGACCGGGTCGACGCCCTCGGCATAGATATCGTTGCCGTCGAGCGTCATGGTGCCCTCGACGCGCGTACCCTCGATCAGGTCATTCATGCGGTTGATGCAGCGCAAAAACGTCGACTTGCCGCAGCCCGAAGGGCCAATGAAGGAGGTGATGGCGTTTTTGGCGATGTTGAGGTCGAGCCCCGTCAGCGCATGAAAGTCACCGTACCAAAAGTTGAAATCCTTGGCCGTAATGGCCGCTTGCTCCAGCGTGGGAGCGGACTGATAAACGGACATGGGACTCCTTAACTAGCGACGCTTGCGCGACAGGAAGCGCGCAAACAGGTTGAAGGCCAGAATGATCACCATCAGCAAGAGCGCGGTGCCGTAGGCTGCGTTCATGTTGATGCCGTCGTTGGCAAGCAGGTACAGGTGAACGGTCATGGGGCGGCCGGAATCGAGCGGCGAGATAGGTAGATTGATGGCCTGGCCCATGGTGTAGAGCACCACGGCGGTCTCGCCAATGGCACGGCCGATGGCAAGGACAATGCCCGTGGCAATACGGCCAAAGGCAGAAGGAAGCACGATCTTGGAGACAACCTGCCACTTGGTGGCGCCCAGGCCATACGCGCCCCAACGGATATAGCGCGGAACGGCGCGAATGGCCTCTTCGGTGGTGCGCATGACGATGGGAAGCATCAAGAGCGCAAGCGCCAGAGCGGCCGAGACCATCGAAAGGCCCAGACCCATAGCCTCGACAAACAAGGCGTAGCCAAACAGGCCCATAACGATGGAGGGCACCGAGGCCAAAGCGTCAGCAGCGTAGCGAATGAGCTCGACGATCTTGCCCTGCTTGGCGTACTCGGCCAGATAGACGGCTGCCAGCACAGCGATCGGCGTGCAGATAAGCATGGCGAGCGCCGTCACATAGACGGTCGAGACGATCGTGGGCCAAATACCGCCCTCGGCGTTGACGCCCTGGGGCCAACCGAAGATAAAGTCGAGCGAGATGTGTGGCAGGCCGTTGATGACCACGTAGGCGATGATAGCGACCAGCACCAGCGTGGTGATGTATGCCGCGGCACGGAACACGCCAAGCATGATCTTGTTGGACAGGTCCTTGTTGATGCGGCCCTTCTTGCCGTGGGAAAGGGCACGCTTGATGCGCTCGCGCGACGAGGTCGTATCGACCGTCGTGTCAACGGAATCGGACATAGCCTACCCCCTCTTCTTCTTGGAAATCAGACGGACGATGCCCACCAGCGTGGCGGAAATGATAAACAGGACCACGCCCATGCCGAACAGCGCCGAGCGATGCAGACCCGAGGAATAGCTCATGTCGAGCGCAATCTGGCTCGTGAGCGTCGAGATGGGGCTCGCAATGCTGTCGGGAATAACCGGGGCGTTACCCACGACCATGAGCACGGCCATGGTCTCGCCGATGGCACGGCCCATACCCAGCACGATGGCATCCACGATACCCAGCTTGGCGGCAGGTAACACGACCTTATAGATGGTCTGCCACTTGGTGGCGCCCATGGCATACGATGCCTCGCGAATGCCCATGGGAATGGAATTGAGGGCATCGATGGTGAGCGTGGTGATGGTAGGGACGATCATGATGGCAAGCACGAACCACGCCGTCAGCGCACCAAAACCAAGACCACCGGTCAGCTGCGCGATAAATGGACGGATGATGATCATGCCAAAGAAGCCATAGATGATAGAAGGGATGCCGGCCAACAGGTCAACGGCAGGGCTGATGAGCTTGCGCACGCGCTTGCTGGCGATCTCGACCAGATACACGGCTGTGCCCACGCCTAGGGGCACACCCATGGCGAGCGCACCGACGGTCACCAGACCCGAGCCGGCAAGCAGCGACACGATGCCGTAGTGACCCTCAGAGGGCGCCCACGTAAAGCTAAAGAAGTCCGCCAGACCGATGTCGGTAAAGACGGGCAGCGCCGAGTACGTGGTAAAGACAAAAATCAGGATGACGGTAACGACCGCCAAGAACGCGCAGGCAAAGAAGATCCACTGCAGCGCCTTCTCCTTGATATAGGTACTGCGCGATACGAGCGCCAGCTCGCGCTTCTTGGGCGTCTGAACATTCCGCTCAGTCTGGGAGTTTTCCTGTGCTTCCATGCTACTCACTCCCCTTCTCGTCGTTGGTGACGGGGATAAAGCCCGCCTCGCGAATCTGCTTGTCCATCTTTTCGGACGTCACGTAGTCGATGTAATCCTGCGCCTGCTGCGAAGGCGCACCCTTCACAAAGAAGTAAAGGTCGCGTGAGATGGGATAGCCGCCGCTCGCGACCGTCTTCTCGGACGCCTCAACATGATTGACCGAGACGGCCTTGACCGAGGTCTTGGCGTTGAGGCTATCGACGAAGCCCAGCGAAATGTAGCCAATGGCACCGCGCGAACGAGATACCACGTCGCGCACCTGGCCCGTGCCCGAAAGAACGGCCGAGCGGCGATCGAACGGGGTGCCGTCCATCACGATGGTGCGAAAGGCCTCACGCGTGCCGGACGCCTCATCTCGGTTGATGACCTGAATCCTCAGGTCCTCGCCACCGACTTCTTTCCAGTTGGTGATCTTGCCGGCGTAAATATCGCGGAGCTGCTCGGTCGAGAGGTTATCGACCGGGTTATCGTCGTTCACGATGACCGCGATACCGTCGTGGGCAATGACGATGGGAGTCAGGCCCAAATCCTGTTCGTCGGCATTGAGTCCACGGGAGGAGCTGGCGATATCGGCCGTGCCAGCGCTGACGGCTTCGATGCCAGCGGAAGAACCCAAACCGGAAACGAGCACGTCGATGCCGGTCTCCTCCTTAAAGCCCTCTGCCGCAATCTCGGCGATAGGAAGGCAGGTCGTGGAGCCGGCCACAGTAATGGAAGAGGTAGAAGATCCCGAAGAACAGGCGCACAGCGTAAGCGTAAGCACAGCGGCGCTCAGGACCGATACGATCTTTCTCATAGCATCACGCCGATCGCGGCATGGCGCCCACAGGTGCCGTCCTCGTTACGGTAGGAATAAAAGCGGTCGTTCTGACGCACGGTCGAAAGCTGGGTATCCACGATATTATCCGCGTCGACACCGACATCTACCAGCGCCTCGCAAATGGCAGCGGAAAGATCGAGCATGCGAGAGGTACTCGCATCGATCCAAGAGAACTCGGCGGCAAAGCGATCCATGAGCTCCTGGGAAACCTCGTACTCGTCACCCAGGATATGGGGCCCGATATAGGCGGAAACGTCGCTCGCATCGCAGCCGGCAGCATCGCAAAGCGCCTGGCACGCCTTGGCAGAAATACGTGCAATCGTGCCCTTCCAACCGGAGTGCACCACGGCAAATCCGCTGGGGGCCACCAGCACCACGGGAACGCAGTCGGCAAAGCAGAGCAGCACGGGCACGTCATGGGCCGTACAGACGATGGCGTCGCAGCCCTCGGCAATCTGCTCGCGAACAGCCTCAAGATCGTCGGCGCCGTTCGAAGTCACCGTAACGATATGGTCACCATGTACCTGATTGGGCACGAGCAGATTATGCTCGCACTCAGTGGCGCCCATAGCTTCGAGCGCTCGACGACGATTTTCTTGAACAGCAAAGGGGTCATCGCCTACATGCGAGCCCAGGTTGAGCGAGGAGTACGCATCTTCAGAAACGCCACCGGTGCGCTCGGTAAAGGCAAAGCGGACATCGGATGTCGCGCCCTCCACCAACGTAACTCCATCATGGTCGACACGCGAAACGTTGTCCGCACGTGCTGCCATACTAAAGCCTCCTAATAACACAAGTACCGCGGCGTCGCCGCGCAGTCCGCGTTTATACGGCTGTCATACTTCCTTAAAAGGATACCCGCAGCGGTAGGGACCAAACGTAAAGGGAACGTAAGGAGATTGGAGGCTTTCGTTTACAAACGAGAAACAAAACGGGGTGCATCCGAATGGACACACCCCGTGCAGGTCGTTGAGAAAAACGAACTAGAAGCTACCGCGCTTTAGGAAGTCGGGAAGCTCGAACTGGTCGTTGCCAAAGTTGGGCAGCTCGGTACCACCGACGTTGCGGGTCGGAGCGGCCTGAGCCGGGCTGGCAGCCGGAGCGGTGCGCTGCGGCTCAGCGGAGGCAGCGGCCTTGCTCTGAGACTGCTGAGCAGCAAAAAGCTCATCCTGACGGTTGACGTTGGAGTCGGAGAAGCCCGTAGCGATGACGGTGATACGCACCTGATCGCCCAGGGACTCGTCGACAACGGTACCGAAGATGATGTTGGCCTCGGGGTCGACGGCGTTGGCGACAACGTCGGCGGCGTCGCTGATCTCCTGGATGCCCAGGTCCTTGGAACCGGCGATGGAGAGCAGCACGCGCGTGGCACCATCGATGGAGCTCTCGAGCAGCGGGCTGGAGATGGCCTGCTGGGCAGCGTCGACGGCACGAGTATCCCCAGAAGAGGTACCGATACCCATCATGGCGGTACCGGCCTGCTTCATGATGGTCTTAACATCGGCGAAGTCCAGGTTGATGATACCGGGGACGGTGATGAGGTCGGTGATGCCCTGGGTGCCCTGGGAAAGGACGCCATCGGCAATCGCGAAGGCCTCGAGCATGGTGGTCTTCTTCTCGGCGATGTCGAGCAGCTTATCGTTAGGAATGACGATCATGGTGTCGACGCAATCGGAGAGGGTCTTGATGCCCTCCTCGGCGCTCTTCTTACGCTTGCGGCCCTCGAAGGTGAAGGGCTTGGTCACGACGGCGACGGTCAGTGCGCCGACCTCGTTCATCGCGATATCGGCAACGATGGGAGCAGCGCCGGTACCGGTGCCGCCGCCCTCGCCGCAGGTGATAAACACCATGTCGGCGCCAGCGAGCGCCTCGGCGATGTCGTCGCGGGACTCATCGGCAGCCTTGCGGCCAACCTCGGGATTGGCGCCGGCGCCCAGGCCGCGGGTAAGGTCGGTGCCGATGTGCACCTTGATATCGGCATCAGAGATCGCGAGTGCCTGAGCATCGGTGTTGATGGCAACAAACTCGACGCCGCGGATGCCCTCTTCGATCATTCGATTGACCGCGTTGGTACCGCCGCCGCCGACGCCGACCACCTTAATGACGGCAAGGTAGTTGTTGATCTCTGTCTCGTGCATGTCGGTCCTCCGAACAAAGGTTATAGCCATAGCATGGGTCGACCCCTGCGCACATTAACCTTCAGGTTGAAAGTAAATGCAAAGGTAAACCGTATTATGTTTGCACATTATGAACGTATCAGTCAAATAATTGACCGTGAAAACCAAACAAACCAGATAAACGGCGTGGTATGGCCCCTCAACAAAGCATCAACCAGCGCTACGAGGTCGGAGCATTCCTAAATGTGTAGTTGCCCGGAGAGCGCACATTGATATACGTTACGCCCTCTACCTGCGAAAGCAACTTGGTGACTACGCGTTCCTTCTTGGCGATATCGTCCGAATCGCCCAGCGACACCTCAATGCCGTTATTGAGGTTTGCCGAGATGGCTTCGACCGAAGGCGTGGAAATATCCTTGACTTGTCCCAAGAACTCGCCCGAAAAACCACGCACATAATCCAGGCCGGCCTTAACGGCTTTGGAGTTAACCGCCTGGCCGGAAACCGGAGCGACATCCGCCGAGACATCAGTCAACAACACCGCGCCATAATGCTTGGCGAGCGCCAGCGCGGCATCGATTCCGGTCAAGGTATTTGAGCCCTGCCCTGTCGTGATGACGTTGCCCTGGTCGTCCACTTCGACCGACGTCGACAGCGGGGCGATCCAGGTGTCATCGTCTCCGATAGCCCAGGCAAGGTCGTCGGAGCTGATATACGCAATGGCGATAACTTTACGCTCCGTCGGCGTGATGATAAGCGTATGGGGAAACTGGCGCTGGACATCCACGCCCGAAACCCACGGGTTCTGCTTGAGATCCTCGGTAATCTGGTCGGGATCGACGTTAAAAAGCGACGTTCCCTCGGGCAAGTCGATCAGCTGGATAGCATCGTGCTTCGTCACATGCTCGCTGCCTTGAATCTGAATATCAGTGGCAGTAAACAGTCCAGAGTTGATCACCACGATGGCAACGACGACGAGCACGACCAAGACGGCCAGAACGCCGCCCACGATTTTGCCTTTGCCTGTAACGACAGAAGCGGCGTCTGATGTTTTATTTGCCATCGCTCCAAGTGAAGATAACGGGTTGAAACCTTTTTTACTCGAAGGCTTCTTGGCGGTAGCCGGCACCGATGTCAGCGAGCGCGGTTTCGATGCGCCCAGCGTGCGACCTGGACGCGCCGCTTTAGTTCCCGTCGAGGGCTTGGGAGCTGCCATGGGACGGGCAGGCTTGGCGCCCATAACAGGCTTTGACGTCACCGAGGGACGCGAGGACTTTTTTGCGGCCGGACGATTACCGAGCTGCGAGCCGACGACCGGACGACTGGTCTGTCGAGCATGCCCGACAGACTTAGAGTGCGCGACGGTATTGCGTTGAGGTTTGGCAGGCGCGCCGGAACGCCCTCCGGCGCGGCGGAAGGTGGGTTTCGATGCTCTAGAAGCCGAGGAATTTAACTTCCGGTCTGAGCTCGATGCCATACGCCTCCCTCACCTTTCCGTGCACATGTCTAATAACCGCGGCAACGTCATCGGCCGAGGCAGTTCCGTTATTAACGATAAAATTAGCGTGAACGGGCGAAACTTCCGCGCCGCCAATCGAAAAACCCTTTAATCCACAATCCTCGATAAGCTTGCCCACACTCGCATCGGGCGGGTTGCGAAAGACAGACCCGCAGGATGCGCGACCCATGGGCTGCGTACGCTTGCGCCTTGTAAGGTACCGCTCCATGCGCTCGCGAATGTCGGCCTTGGGCGCCGGTTTAAGCTTGAGCACGCACTCGAGGATGATCTCATTGCGGGGAAGGCTACATTCGCGGTAGCCCCAAGTGATCTCGGACCCCGCATAATGCTTGATACCGGATGCCGGGTCAAACGTTACGACATCCTCAACCAGCGAGCCAATCCACTCGGTCCGTGTGCCGGCATTCATAGATATCGCACCGCCGACCGAACCAGGAATGCCAACGGCAAACTCAAGGCCCGAGAGGCTACGCGACAGGGCATCGTTGACCAGGCGCGCAAACATCACGCCCGCACCGACCGTCAGCATACAACCGTCATCGGCAACAACCGTGCGCTGAAACTCACGTCCGAGCGAAATGACGGCACCGCGATAACCGCCATCGGCAACCAGCAGATTGGAGCCCTTGCCGATGATGACCCACGGCACCTGCTCGCGATCGAGCACCGCCACGGCGCGGCGGAGGGCATGATAGCTATGGCACGTCACAAAGAGGTCGGCCTTGCCGCCGATACGATAGCTCGTATGACGCGCAAGGCGCTCGTCCTCGATCACATCCGTGTCGATCATGCCCGAGAGCGCCATGACGGCGTTAAACAGACCCATTAGACTTAAGCGTCTTTCTTGGCAGTCAGATACTCGATAAACTCGGGACCGACGGTCGTAACGTCGCCGGCACCCATGGTGAGCAGCAGGTCGCCCTCGCCCACCATCTGCTCGAGCTCCTGATTGAGCTCAAGACGGCTGGAGCAGTACACGACCTCCTTGCCAGGATGCTTGGCGCGCACGGTATCGGCGAGCATCTTAGAGGTGACACCCGGAATGGGCATCTCGCCAGCCGAGAACACATCAATCAGCAGCAGTTTATCGGCATTGGCAAATGCATCGGCAAAGTCGTCGCACAGGGCCTGCAGGCGCGAATAGCGGTGCGGCTGGAACACGACATCGACGTGCTTGTAGCCCAGCGAGGAAGCGGCAGCAAGCGTCGCCTTGATCTCGGTGGGGTGATGGCCGTAATCATCGACCACGGTGATGCCATCGATATCGCCCACGTGGGTAAAGCGACGGCGGACGCCCTCAAAGCTCGAGAGCGCCTTGGCGGCGGCGTCGATGTCAAGGCCCAGGACATGGGCGACGGTGAGCACCGCCGTGGCGTTGAGCATGTTGTGGCGACCGGGGTTGCTCTTGATCTCCACAGTGTGCTCAGTGCCGTCCTCAAAGCGAACGATAAAGTCACTCTGGATGCCCTTGACATCCGGGTGCACGCAGACGATGTCGTTGCTCTCGGCAAAGCCGTAGGAAAGCACGTGACGGCCCGTCGACTTGGCGAGCTCGACCAGATGCGGGTCCTCACCACAGACGATGACGGTGCCGTCCTCGCCCACCAGGCTCATGAATTTGGCGAAAGTTGCCTCGATCTCCTCGATACCCGAGTAGTGATCGAGGTGGTCGGCCTCGACGTTGGTCACAATGACTACGTTGGGGTTCAGGAACAGGAAGGAGCTGTCGGACTCGTCGGCCTCGGCGACAAAGTAGTCGCCCGAGCCGTTCTTGCCGTTCGTGTCATAGCCCTCGACGATGCCGCCGATCAAGAAGCTCGGATCCAGACCCATGCGGTCGAGCATGGTGGCGCACATCGAAGACGTGGTGGTCTTGCCATGCGTGCCGGCAACAGCGACGGTAGTGTAGCCGTGGCCCAAAGCAGAGAGCATCTTGGCACGGGGCCACACGGGAATGCCCAGCTCGCGAGCGCGCACGAGCTCAGGGTTGGACTCCGGAATAGCGGTGGAGACAACAACCACGTCGGGCTTGACCTCGTCGATCGTGGCTGCCTCATGGCCCACATGCACCTTCACACCAGCGCGTGTAAGCTGGCGGATATAACGTGATGTCTTAAGGTCGGAGCCGGTAACGGCATAACCGCGCTCGTGCAGAACGAGGGCGATGCCGCTCATGCCGGCGCCGCCGATACCGATAAAGTGGGCGCTCTTAAACTCGGGCGCGGAGGTTGCAGTCTGGGAATCAGCCATGTGCTCGTGTACTCCTTGCGTAAACACTGCCTGTAACCCGTTAACTGTACCGCACCTACTGCATCAGCGCGAGGGCGACCGACGATATCCCGTCTAACTAACGCAAACCCTCTACCGCATCGGCCAGAAGAGCGGCGGCCCTATCCTGAGCCAGACCACGCGCCGCCTGACGCATGACGTCGCGCTCTGCCGCGTCATCGACCAGGTGCAGCAGCTCATCGGCAAAGGCAGAACCGTCGATATCGGCATCGGCACAGAGCACGCCGGCCCCGGCGTCGACCAGATAACGGGCATTGGTGGTTTGGTGGTCGGCCGTCGCATGCGGATACGGCACGAGTATCGAGGGCACGGCGAGCGCAGCGATCTCGGCCACGCTCGATGCACCCGAACGCGAGAGCACCAAATCGGCAGCAGCCAGCATATCGCCCATGTTGTCGATGTAAGGCTGGACGCGGTAACGCTTCGCCTCCTCGGGCGTCAGCGCCAAAGCGCGCTCGGTCTCCTCAAAGCCGTCGGCACCCGTCGAATGCAACACATAGAGGTTCTTGCGCGAAAGCAGCTCGTTTTTGAGCGAAACCGCGCGCTCGTTGAGGTGCTGGGCGCCAAGTGAACCGCCAAAGACGAGCAGCAGCGTAGCGTCCTCGGGAACGCCAAGTGCCTTGCGGCCGCGAGCGCGATCGCCCTCGATCACCGAGCGACGTACGGGGTTGCCGGTCATGAGCACGTGGTCAGGGTCACCTTCGCGCTCAAAGACCGAGCGCGCTGCCGGCACCGAGATGCACACGCGAGCGGCGTGGGAGTTCATCATCTTGTTGGCCAGGCCCGGAACAGAGTTCTGCTCATGCAGCAGATACGGAACGCCTGCGCCCTTGCACCACCCCAGCAGCGGAACCTCGACATAGGCACCAAAACCGATGGCGGCATCAGGCTTGCCGACCTTTGAGAAATGACTGGCGAGCGCACGCTTGGCCTTGTTGACACGCCACAGCGAGGTCAGCGCCGTCCAAGGACGGGAGCGGTCGAAGCCCGTAACCGTAATGGGCACAAAATCAAACCCAGCCTCGGGGACCAGACGACCCTCGAGCTTGCGCGACTGGCCCACGAACACAACGTGGTGGCCACGGTCACGCAGCTCTTCGGCCAAGGCGAGCGCGGGGTTGATATGCCCTGCCGTGCCGCCGGCTGCAATAGCAACGGTCATCTTATCGGTCATGGTAGTCCCTTCGTACACGCGGTCCCTGGTCGTCGGTGCGCAAACGCGCCGACGGGTCCGAGTTCAAATCGATTCGATTATATCCGCCGCCCGCATTGCGAGGAGTTGGGCGCTGCGGACGACCTTGCGGCGCCGTTCGCTGACGCGGACGGGCTGCCGGCTCGGTCGCAGAGCCATCCAGAACGGTAAAGCCGTTACGCGAAGACCGCTCGCCGCGCACGTGGGGCACGCCGGCGGTACTCTCATCCATAACGGCAAAGCTCTCGCGGCGACGGTCGTACTCATCGCGACGGGCGCTCTCGTACGAAACGCGTAGGATCAGACCGGCAAGCATAAGCGACACAATAATCGACGAACCGCCATAGCTAATAAACGGCAACGGTTTGCCCGTCATGGGAAACACGTTGAGGATGCCCAGCGCATTGATCAAAAACTGCACCGCGAGAATGACCGCAGAGCCAGACGCCATGAGCGCGCCCCGACGATCGGTCGCCTGCTCGGCAATGCGAAACGCCGAGTAGATCAGCATCGCAAACACCAAGAAGAACAGGACGGTTCCGACAAAACCGACTTCCTCGCCAATGATGGCCAGGATGTAGTCATTGTGCGCCTCGGGCAGATACGAGTACTTCATGGTTGAGTTGCCGATGCCACGGCCGAACAGACCGCCCGAGGCAAAGGCCATGATGGCAAGCGTGGCCTGATAGCCGTCACCATACTCGTCGGCCCAAGGGTTCAAGGCAACCTGAATACGCACCATACGGTATGGCTCTGCGACAAGCGCAATCACGATCACGAGAATGCCGAAGATTAGCACGCCGATGATAAATCTGGGGTCGAGACCCGCAAACAACGCCATGCACATGAGGGTCAACAGGATGATCAGGACGGTACCGAAATCGGGCTGGATAAAGATCAGAAAGAGCGAAATGCCCAGGTAGATGCCCATCTTGCGAAGGAATTCGTTGATGTTGCCACCGGGCGAAAAGAAGCGATCGAGCATGATGGCCGAATACGCAATGGCAAATGGCTTTAAAAACTCGGAAGGCTGGAACTGAATGCCGGCGATGTTGAGCCAGCGCGTGGCGCCACGGCTGCCGCTGCCCACCAAGAACACCAGAAACAGTAGCCCTATCATGCCTATGAGGAAGATCCTGAGCACATCCTCCCCAAACCAGCTGTCCGGCAAAACGCGCACGATGGCAATCAGCGCCAGAACACCGACCACGGCAAACGCAGCCTGTCGACCCAGAAAAAACGTCGCTGAGCCATTCTCGTGCAGCGCCTCGACCGAAGACGCCGAGTACACCATCAGCAGGCCAAAACACACCAAGATAAACAGACAGGCCATGAATATCAGACGGGGGCGCATGATGCGGGCGGGAACGCCGGCAATATAGCGTTCGCTAAACGACCGCCCGCCGCGACCGGAACGCGGTGTGCTACGCCGCGAGGAAGCACGGTCCGAGTCGGGCCTCCTCATACCTTGTCGGGGGCTCTCCTCTCTCACCGGCAACCCCTATTCCATTTGCGATTTCGCTGCAGCGGCAAGCTGGGCCACATAGTCCTTAAACACGCGGCCGCGCTCCTCATAGCCCGAGAACTCATCGAACGAAGAGCAGGCAGGAGAAAGTAAGATCACGTCGCCACGGCTCGACAGCGAACGGGCAACGTCCACGGCATCGCGTAGGTCATCCGCCTGGGCGATATCCACATCGCCATCGACATCGGCCTCGTCCATAGCGGCGGTGAAGCGCTCGCGCGCATCGCCAAAGCAGACGACCGAGCGCACGTTATCCATAACAACGCGCGCGAAGTCCGTGAGCGGCGTGCCCTTATCGTGGCCGCCGAGCAGCAAGATCACGTCGTCATCGGGAAATGCCGTCAGTGCCTTCTCGACCGCGTCGGTGTTGGTCGCCTTGGAATCGTTGACGTAGCGCACACCGTCAATCTCGCCGCACGGCTCCACGCGATGCTCGAGCGGCTGGAACGAGGCCAGACCGCGGCAAATGCCCTCGGGATTGGCACCGACGGCCAGGACAGCCGTGGCAGCGCACAGGGCATTGATAACATTGTGATGGCCCGAGATCTTGAGCTCGGATGTAGCGATGAGCGGGGTCTCGACGCCCTTCAGGCGCACGATCATTTTGCCATCGCGCACAAAGGCGACATCCTCACCCTCTGGCTCGTCAAAGGCAACCTTGCAGATGCGACGACCCGGCGTGTAGATGTACTCATCGAACTCGTGAATGCCGGCGTCTTCGACGTCGACGACCACCAGATCGTCATCGACCATATTGTCAAACAGTTTGATCTTGGCAAGCGCATAGTTCTTATGGCTCTTATGCCAGCCCAAGTGGTCGGGAGTGATGTTGAGCAGCACCGCCACGCGAGGGTGGAGCTCGGTGGTCGTAGCAATCTGATAGCTCGAGAGCTCAGCCACAAACCACTCGTTGTGGGCTCGGCCGTCAATCTCGTTGATAGGCGGCTCGCCGATGTTGCCGACAGCTACGCTGGCCTCGCCGGCAGCCTTGAGCAGATAATCAGTCAGCGACGTGGTGGTCGTCTTACCGTTGGTGCCCGTGATGGCAATCCAGTTATCGGGCGACAGGCGATAGGCAAACTCTGGCTCACCCATAATCTGAGCGGCATGTTCGCGCCCGGCCTTAAAGAAGCCCGAGAACTCCGAGATGCCCGGGCACGTCACGCATACGTCATAGGCGCCCTCGACCTGTTCGGTCCCATAGACAAACGACGCACCAGCAGCCTCGAGCGCACGCGTGGCGTCATTGGGCTCAGAGGTGCCGCCGCCATACACGGTAACGGCGCTTACGCGCTCGGGATGTGCCAGCGCCCAGCGGGCGACATCGAGACCGGATTTGCCCTGACCCAAAACGAGCAGGCTAAAGACATCAGCAAGAGGCATGAAAGACCACTATCCCAACTGGAAGAACAGAGCAAGGCCAACGGCACCAAAGGCCGCAGCGATAATCCAAAAACGGATGACGACCTTGGTCTCGGCCCAGCCCTTCTTTTCGAAATGATGATGGATGGGTGCCATAAGGAAGACGCGCTTGTGCGTAAAATGGAAGTAGACAACCTGAATCATGACCGACAGGGTCTCAACGATAAACAGGCCGCCGATGATGAGGGAGACGACCTCGGTGTTGGTCATGATGGACGTGCAGGCAAACGCGGCGCCCAGAGCAAGCGAGCCGGTATCGCCCATAAAGATGCTCGCCGGATAGCAGTTGAACCACAGAAAGCCCAAGCAGGCACCGGCACACGCGGTACAGAAGATGGACAGGTTCACGTCTCCGTGCAAAAACGCCATGGCAGCCATGGCGAGCATGGCGATCATGGAGGTGCCGCCAGCAAGACCGTCAAGGCCATCGGTCAGGTTCACGGCATTAGAAAGACCGGCAATCATCAGCCAGCAAAAGACAATATAGAGCCACGGGAACGAATAGCCGCAGATGGTGGTCGAAAGCACGCCAAGGTCGATCGTCAACCCACCGGGAAAACGAATCTCGGGGGCGACGCCGCACCAGTTGACGGCAAGTACCGTAAAGGTGACACAGATAATGGTTAGGCCGATCATCTTGGCATGAGGCGTCAGACCGAGCGAGCGCCCATGCGTAACGGAGGTCAGGTCGTCGATCAGGCCCAGCACGCCGGTCGCCAGCGTGGCGAGCAGTACGAGTACGAGCTCGGTGGTGAGCTTGCCCATCAGCAGGCAGGTCAGCGAGATCGCGACGAGGATGACAACGCCACCCATGGTGGGCGTTCCCTGCTTAACCAAATGACGCTTGGGGCCGTCGGCACGAACCTGCTGGCCGATACCCTCGACCTTGAGCAGCTTGATCCACCACGGCATGAGCAGCAGCGCAATGGCTGCGGCGATGCCAAGCCCCAAAAAAGCCTGATACGTTGGATACGAGGGATTGCCGAACATGGGCTAGCACACACCTTCCACAAAGCGGTCGAGCTCAACAAAGCGGGAACCCTTGACCAGTACAACATCATGTTTTTCAAGCGCGCCGCCCATGCGGTCGAGCACCTGCTGATAATCGGAGAACACCTGGATGCGGTCCTCGTCCATGCCCATCATGCGTGCGGCATCGGCCATAAGCTGGGCCAGCTCACCACCCACGCACGCCAGCATGTCGAGCTTCTTGGCGGCGGCATAGGCGCCCACGAGCTCATGCATGCGAGGAGCCTCATCGCCCATCTCGCCCATCTCGCCCAGGATCGCCATGCGAGACCCCGTGCACGAAAGCGAGCACAGCAGATCGAGGCCAGCAGCCATGGATTCGGCACTGGCGTTATAGGAGTCATCGATGACGCGTGCACCGCTCTTGGCGCGCTTGATCTCCTGGCGGTGTCCGGTGATCGTGAGACCCCTAAAGGCAGCATCGATCTGCTCGGGCGTCACGCCCAGGCGATAGGCAACCGCGGCGGCCTTAACGGCATTAGGAACGGACTGCACGCCGGGGATGGCAAGCATGGTATCGATCGTCTCGCCCTGGCCAAAATCGAGCGTAAAGACCGGACGGCCTTCGTCATCAACGCGAACGTCGCGGGCACGGACCTCATCATCGTCCGAGACGCCGGCCAGCATCACGTCGATACCAGCAGGTTGGGCGAACGTGTCGCGAATGAACGGCGTAAAGTCGTCCTCACCGCCCAAAACCAGCAGCGGCAAATAGTCGCCAGCGGCGCACATGCCCTGAACGATCTCGGCCTTAGCGCGGGCGATGTTCTCGCGGCTGCCCAAAATGCCGATATGAGAGGTGCCGATCTTGCTCACGATGGCAAGGTTGGGATTGGCAGACTGAGACAGGCGCTCGATCTCGTGGAAATGGTTCATGCCCATCTCGAGCACCAGGACCTCGGTATCGGCCGGAGCGGAAAGCACCGTGAGCGGCATGCCGATCAGGTTATTGAAATTGCCCTTGGTGGCCCAGACACGATAGCGCTTGGCGAGCACAGCGGCGAGCACGTCCTTGGTCGTCGTCTTGCCGATGGAACCGGTAATGCCAACGACCAGGCAGCCAAGCTCCAGGCGATACGCATGCGCCAAACGCAGCAGAAACTCCTCGGGATCATCGGTCAGCAAGATGGCACAGCCCTTGTCCTGCGCCAGCGAGACCAGCTCGGCCTCGGGCTCACGCGTCATCACGACGGCGCCGGCACCCGACTGGACGGCACGGGAAGCAAAATCATTGCCGTCGACGTTTTCACCGGGAAAGGCGACGAAAATCGTCCCTTCCTCGACCTGGCGCGAGTCGATAACGCACCCGCGGCATACCCGATCGGCTTCTCCCGTCACGGTTCGGGCCCCTGTTGCGGCCGCGAGGTTGTTGACGGCGATCTCTATCATTGCAGCTCCCCTGTAAACCTAATAATGCTATCGGCGTATTGTATCCCAGCGCCGCGTATGCGTGGTGCAGGGCATGTGAACACCCCTCATATGGGACAACAAACCACGCCCCAAAGATTGTAACCCCCTACTTCGTGTGCGGGATACCCAGCACGTCGAGCGCGTTGGCCATAATGAACTGGAACGGAACCGCAGCGGCATCTGAGCCGCTCGGCGTTCCGTCGAGCGTGATATAGCACAGCACCTTGGGCGATTGTGCCGGTGCAAAGCCCATAAAGGACGACATGTAGTTCTCCTTGAGGTAGCCGCCGTTCTCGTCGGCACGTTCGGCCGTACCGGTCTTACCCGCCACGTCATAGCCGTCAACCGCGCCGCCAACGCCCGTTCCCTCCGACACGACCGTCTGCATGCACGATGTCACCTGGGATGCGGCATCCTCCGAAATCGCGCGCTCGCCTTCGCCCCAGTCCTTCTCGTCACCTTTGCTGGACTTATAGAAGTGCGGGGTCATCATCACGCCGCCGTTGGCGATGCCGCCCACGGCACGTGCGATCTCAATCGGCGAGACAGACAGCGCCTGTCCAAAGCTCATCGAGCCCAGCGTGGCGCCGTCATACTGGTCACGCTCCTTGACGATGCCCAGGCTCTCGCCCGGAAAATCGACACCAGAGCTGTGACCGATGCCCCACTTGTCCACATAGGCGGCAAAGTCGTCGGCACCGATCTTGCGCCCCACCAGGACAAAGCCTACGTTGGACGAACGGCGCATCATCTCGCGCACATCCATGGTCATGGCATAGTCGCGCTTGTCGGCATCGGTGACGGTATCGTCGCCCACCTTGATGCTCGCCGGCACCTCAAACGACGTACTCGACCGCACGACACCCAAGTCGAAGCCGGCGCCCGCCACGAGCGTCTTAAAGGCCGAGCCGGGCTCGTAGGCGTCGGTGACCAGGCGCAGGTTCATATCCTCGGTCTTGGCGTTTTCCAGATCGGTCTGGTCGTAAGTCGGGTACGAGCAAGCAGCGAGAATTTCACCGGTCGTGGGGTCGGTGACCAAAGCCGAGCCGTTCTTGGCCTTAGTCTTCTCGACAGCCTCTGCCAGGGCATCCTCGGCCGCACGCTGGATATTGACGTCGAGCGTCGTCACGATATCAACGCCGTCGACCGCAGCCACCTTTTTATAGGCACCGCCCGCGATATAGCTGCCGTCCCTCGCGCGTTCGCGTACGAGAGAACCGTTCGTACCGGTCAGAAGCTTGTTGTATTGCTTTTCGAGACCCGTCAAGCCGTCGTTGTCTACATTCACTACACCCAGCACCTGCGATGCCAGATTGCCGTATGGATATACGCGCTTCATAGCCTGCTCAAAAAGCACGCCGGGCAGGTTCTTCTTCTCCAGCGCCGCAGCATCGTCTTCGTCCACCTGGCGCTTGATATACACCCAGGTTCCATCGGACTCAACGAGCTTGCGGCAGGTCTTTTTATCGATTCCAGTTGCCTTGACCAGCGCCGACACCGTCTTGTCAACATCCTCGACAAGCTGCGGGTTCACGGCGATGTTGCGACATTCGACCGACGACGCCAGCACGTTACCGTTGCGGTCGTAGATGGTACCGCGTTTGGCATAGAGGGTCTGCGCAAGCAGGCGGCGCGCATCGGCACGCTCGCGCAGTTTATCGGCTTCGACAATTTGATAGTCGGCAAGGCGAAAGACGCCCAAGCCCAAGCCAAGCCCAATGAAGCCCATGACGGCTTTGCGGCGAGGCAGAGGCGTGCCTGTGAGCCATTCGGTCGACGAACTCTTGCGCGACCTGGTGTTATGCACTTGGGGGCCGCCCGAGCCGCAAAGTCGCGACGCCGGGTCGTTGCCACGGGACTGCCCGGCGTTGTAAGATTGCCGACCCGTTCCTTGATAACCAGAACGCCCCCGCGACGAGGGACGTCCAGAACCGCGGCCCCCATCGGAACCGCGGCGATAGTCATTTGTCATACTCAGCTACCGTCTTGCTACTGAGCGGTCGCGGTCGCGTTGGCGCCCGCGGCTGCATCCTGCGAAAAGTCAAGTGTAACGCTCTCGCTGGGCTCCACCATGCCGTAAGCGCCCGCAAGGTCGCGAATGCGCGTGTCGGCGCCATAGACCGAATGCATGACCTCCAGGTCGGAGCTCTCATCGGTCGCCTTTTCGAGCGTGTTGGTAAGCTCGGCGTTGCTGTTGAGCACCTGGGCCGTAACGCCGGCGAGCGCCACGCGGGCGACGCCGATCGTCATGAAGATGGCCGCAATGATGCAAAACGTTTTAAGAACGCTCATGAAAACCGGGCTTACCGCCTGGTTTGCCTGACGGCCCGCGCCCGTGTAGACATCAAAGCGCGGCGTGCGCTGCTCGCGGGGAGCAACGGGGGCCTGCGGTGTCTCACGATAGGCGGGCATGGCGCTCATATCATAGGCGAGTGCTGCGTTTGAAGTGTTGTAGCCCATGATATGCCGCCTCCCATCCCGAGTACGTTGGTAGTGTGTTTAAGCTTCGTTTATGGTGCGAGCGGGAGGTCCAATATCGCGCGGTCGCGTCTACAGACGCTGCGCCACGCGGATCTTGGCTGATCTCGCCCGAGGGTTGCGCGCAACCTCATCGGGTTGGGCAACCAGGGGTTTGCGGGTGATGACCTTGAGTATCGGCACGTTGCCGCACACGCACACCGGAATCTCCGGCGGACACGTGCACCCCTGGCTCATCTCCTTAAAGTGGTTCTTTACGATACGGTCCTCGAGCGAGTGATACGAGATGACGCAGATGCGTCCGCCCGGGTTGAGCCACCTTGTGGCGGCGTCTAGCCCTCGCTCGAGCACATCGAGTTCGTGATTGACCTCGATGCGAATGGCCTGGAAACTTTTCTTGGCTGGGTGTCCGCCATGCCGACGAGCGGCAGCGGGGATACCAGCCTTGATGATCTCGACAAACTGACCGGTGGTTTCGATCGGTTCTTGCTCGCGGCGGCGCACGATCTCGCGCGCGATCTGCGAGGCGAACTTCTCTTCGCCGTAGACGCGTAGAATCCGGGCGAGGTCGTGTTCGTTATAGGTGTTGATGACCTCAGCTGCGTTTAAGGTGTTATTACCCGGATCCATCCGCATGTCCAATGGGGCGTCCTCGTTATACGAAAAGCCCCTGCCAGGGATATCGAGTTGCGGTGACGAAACGCCCAAATCGAACAGGAAGCCATCGACCCCGGGCACCTCGGCCGAGCAAAGCAGCTCGTCCAAGTCGCCGAAGTTGCCCTTCAGCAGCTGGTGCGGAACGCCGGGAACCTCGCGGTCCAGACGGGCGCCAGCGGCCTCGAGGGCCATGTCGTCCTGATCGACGCCGAGCAAAAGGCCCGTCTCCCCCACCTGCGCGGCCATCTTTACCGAATGGCCGGCACCGCCAAGGGTGCAATCGCAGACAACGGAGCCGCTCTTTAGCCGCAGCGATTCAAGTACTTCGCCGAGCATGACAGGTTCATGCCGATATTCTTGTGTCAAGATCCCACGCTCCATCCGTTACCCGTGCCTTGCCCTTACGAGAAGAAGAGGTCCAGCAGGGCCTCATCGTCATCGTCCTCATCGGCCGTAGCGCGGTCCCAAACCTCAAGGTGGTCGTAGTTGCCCACAACCGTGACCTCGCGGTCGAGGTTCGCCTGCTTGCGGAGAGACTCAGAAAGACCGATACGACCCGCGCTGTCCACATCCATCGACGTGGTGCGCTTGTTGATCGCCCTCATGAGCTTCTGGTCGTTGATGTCACGCGGGTTAAAACCCTCGTGGCCCTCACGACCCGCGAAGAGTCCTTCGACCCACTTATCGAAGGCCTCGGCAGAGAACACGTACAGAGCATCGACATCCAGGGCTTTAAACACGCGAACGTGCTCTCCAAGCTCCTCACGAAGGGGTGCAGGCAGGGACAGACGACCTTTTGCATCGAGATTGCGCTCGTATGCACCCGTCATTCCCATGTGCGCCCTCCCCTCGGTTACTCAGATGGCACGTACGCGGGGAACCACCCCGCCTGTCGACGTCATCAATAATATGGGGAACCGCCCCATTTTTCAACACCTTTCCCCACCCCTTCCCCCACCCCGCCCCATCATTCCACACCCAATATGCTGTAAAACACCCCCGAGCATATGTTCGAAAACACAATATGTTGTGTTTGCAGCAAAGGCGGGATGCCACCTGTAGAACCACGCCCGCGAACCTCAACCTTCAAGTTGACCTTGAGGCGATTTTTACGTCCCTTTACACGCCGTTCACATCGCCCCCAAACTCCCCCACCCACGGCGCACATGGCCCACCACCGCGTCGGTGTCTGGCGAAAAATGAGACGGGCCCCAGATTGCTCATGCGCGCAAAAGTGCGTCGCGACAATCTGGGGCCCGTCCCCCTTAATATGTATAAATATGCAGGTCAGCGAGGTGCTAGCAATGTGCCAGCGGATGCGCCGCCAGATAGACCTCGGTCAGTTGCGTGCGGTCGACATGCGTGTAGACCTGCGTGGTCGAAATATCGGCATGGCCCAAAATCTCCTGCAGCACACGCAGGTCGGCACCGCCCGCGAGCATGTGGGTGGCAAAGGAGTGGCGCAAGGTATGGGGATGGAGCCCCACCAGCCCCACCTGGCGCCCATACCGCTCGCATATCGCATGCACGGCCTGGCGCGACAGGCGACGTCCGTTCTTATTTAAAAAGACCGCCGAGGTCTCGGTTCCGCGGGCATGGGCCGCCAAGCGAGAACGTCCCTCAGTTACATAGAGCGTCAGAGCTCGCGCCGCGCTTCCCACCAGTGGGGACAGGCGTTCCTTTGAGCCCTTACCGCGAACGAGTACAAAGCCATCGTCAATATGGATATCGCCCACATCGAGCCCAACCAGCTCACTCACACGCAAACCGCATCCGTAGAGCACTTCCAAGATGGCATGGTCGCGCAGTCCCATCTCGCCCTCGGGAAAGTCTTGATCGAGCAGCGCCGAGACATCCTCCACCGATAGATACTCCGGCAAACGCTCAGCCTTTTTAAGCAGGCGCAACGCCGCCGTCGGGTTTTGGGCCACGGCCCCATCGCGCACCAAAAAGGCATGCAGGCCCTTCACGGCAGCAAGCGCGCGCTCCACCGAGGCGTCGGAATAGCCTCCGCCGCGGCGATCGGCGACAAAGCCCTCCACGACCTGACGGGTCACCTCTTCAAAAGACACAATACCCGCCCGCTCCAGATAGGCGCAGTACGTCGTCAGGTCACGACGATAGGCCACAATCGTGTTGCGCGCCAAGCCCCGCTCGACCGCGAGGTAATCGAGATACTCCCCCGCCGCCACGGCGAGCGACGAGGGAGTAGCTTCGGTATGTTCCTTATTCGCCGGCACCCTTAGTCCGTAGCGAGGTTCATGGGCGTCACCTGCAGACGGTCGACACCCTCGTGCTGGCCAATCGAAGCACGCACGAACTCGCGGAACAGCGGCTGCGGGTTGGTCGGGCGGCTCTTGAACTCGGGATGAGCCTGGGTTGCCACATACCACGGATGCACGTCGCGCGGCAGCTCGACCATCTCGACCAGGCGCTCGTCAGGCGACAGACCCGAGATAACCAAACCGGCGTCCTCGAGCTGGTCGCGGAAGGCGTTGTTGAACTCAAAGCGGTGACGGTGACGCTCGTAGACGAGTTCCTCGCCATATGCCTCGCGAGCAAGGGTATCGGCAGCAAGCTTGCACGGATAGGCACCCAGACGCATGGTGCCGCCCTTCTCAGTCACGTCCTCCTGCGAGCTCATCAGGTCGATGACGCTATACGGACCATCCGGATCGAACTCAGAGGAGCTGGCGCCGGCAAGGCCGACGACATTGCGGGCGAACTCACACACGGCCACTTGCATACCCAGGCAAATGCCCAGATACGGAATCTTGTGCTCACGGGCAAACTCGGCCGCGAGGATCTTGCCCTCCAGGGCGCGCTTGCCAAAGCCGCCGGGGACCAGGATGCCCGAGGCGTCGCCTAGAACCTCGGAGACATTCTGCTCATCGAGGCTCTCGCCGTCGACTAGCTGGACGTCCACATGGCGATCGTAGAAGACGCCCGCATGGTGCAGGGCCTCGATAACCGACAGGTACGCATCGGGCAGCTGCGTGTACTTACCAACGACGGCAATCTTCACCTTGTCGGCGTGATGGTTGGCGTGATTCTGTTTGCGCAGGAACTCGTTCCACTCGCTCATGTCGCGCTCACGCGGATCCAGACCCAGGCGCTCGCAAATGCGCAGGTCAAAGTCCTGCTCGGCAAGCAGCTGCGGAACATCGTAAATGCTCGCGCAGTCCTCGTTGGTAAAGACGCAATCGGTGTCGACGTCGCAGAAGCTTGCGATCTTTCCGCGGATAGCGTCATCGATATGGTGGTCGGAGCGCAGCACGATAATATCGGGCTGGATGCCAAAGCTGCGGAGCTCCTTGACGGAATGCTGCGTGGGCTTGGTCTTGACCTCGTGGGCGGCGGCGATATAGGGAACGAGCGACACGTGGATGTAGCAGACGTTCTCGGGGCCGGCCTCCTTGCGGTACTGACGGATGGCCTCGACAAACGGTTGGGACTCGATGTCGCCGATCGTGCCGCCCAGCTCGGTGATGACTACATCGGAGCCGGTCTGCTCCTCGATGCGGCGAAACTTGTCCTTAATGGCATTGGTGACGTGGGGAATCACCTGCACGGTACCGCCCAAAAAGTCGCCGCGACGCTCACGGGCGATTAGGCTTTTGTAGATGGCACCGGTCGTAAAGTTGGAATCGCGGGTCAGGTTCTCATCAATAAAGCGCTCGTAATGACCCAAGTCCAGGTCGGACTCGTAACCATCCTCGGTAACGAAGACCTCACCATGCTGGAACGGGCTCATGGTACCGGGGTCGACGTTCAGATACGGGTCGGCCTTCTGCATCGTTACTTTGTAGCCACGCGACTTGAGCAGACGGCCCAGCGAGGCCGCGGTGATACCCTTGCCCAGGGACGAAACCACGCCGCCGGTTACGAACACATGCTTGGTCATATTGAGTTACCTGCGCTTCCCGTAGAAGTTGTTTATCCACATCTTACGGGTCTTCATTGTAATACTCGCGCCGCGGACCGTTCGCAATTTTTCTCGCGTGCGATTGCATTTCTCAATCTTGAAACAAAACGCCGCCCGGTTTCCCAGGCGGCGTCGCTATGGCAAGGGTTACATGCTGCTATCGATCAGCAACCTCGTCCTCAAGCATTTCCTGAACGAGCATGCCGGTACGGACGCCCTCAAGATACCACTCGCCACGTTCGGTGAGGCAAATGCCATTTGCAAGCTGACCGCCGTCGTCGCTATAACGCGAGACGACATCAATCATGCCTTCGGAATCCAAGCGATCGATTGCGGCGCGGGCACGATACGGCGAAACCCCCACGCGCTCGGCAAGCGTTTTGCGCGAGAAACCATACGGCCCGCCATTGTCTTCGGTTTGCTGGGCGATCTCCATCAACACCAGTACCTCGACACGCTTCATATCGTTAACACTCGCACGACCCTTGCCCGCCATAGCAGCCTCCTCAAACCGAGCACGAGCATCTAACGCACCGTGCGCGACCGACACACCTCACGATGGCAGGTAATATCCATCATGCGGCATCCCGCTAAGGATGAAACAGTTACGGTTATTTTATACCGCTCAAATTGTTTCTAGGCAGGTAAACGGCTATTTTTCGCCGAAATAGGCGCTTTATTGATCAAAAAGCCGTACCGGGCGCTAACCCGATACGGCCAAAATGCAATGCAATTACCGCGGTGCTTCAAACTTAGCGATGGAAGAAACCGCGGCGCTCAAACTTGGGCTCGCAGCACACGTTGATACCCAGTTTGCGCAGTACCGTCTCGTCCGTCGGCGAGATAATCACGCTAAAGAAGGCATCGCAACCGCGCAACTGCTCCAGGCCCGAAAGGACGCGAGCGGCCGTCTCACTCGTGGCCGAGGTGATCGACAGCGCCATAAGCGTCTCGTCGGTGTGGAGGCGCGGGTTTTTGCTGCCCAGGAAATGCGTCTTGAGCTTGCTGATGGGCTCGATCGCCTCATCGCTAATGACCTCGAGCTCAAGGTCGACGCCCGAGACATGCTTGAGGGCGTTCATAATGAGCGAACTTGCGGCGCCCAGGCGCGTGGAGGTCTTACCGGTCACCACGGAGCCATCGGGCATGACCATGGCACCCACGGGACCACCCGTCAGCTGCTCCCTGGTGAGGGCCGCCGAGCGTGCCGGTGAGTAGTTCTTATCGATGCCGGCTTTCTTCATAATAATCTTGAGACGGTCGACTTGCTCATCGCCCACGCCGGTACGGCGCACATTTTCGACCGCGGTAAAGTAGCGGCGGACGATCTCCATCTTGGAAGCGTCGCGGCAGGCATCGTCATCGGTGATGGCAAAGCCGACCATATTGACGCCCATATCCGTAGGGCTCTGGTAGGGGCTCTTGCCCAGGATCTTTTCCATCAGGGCACGGACTACCGGGAAGGCCTCGACGTCGCGGTTGTAGTTGACCGTGGTCTTGTTGTAGGCCTCAAGGTGGAACGAATCGATGATATTGGCGTCGTCGAGGTCAGCCGTGGCGGCCTCGTAGGCAATATTGACCGGATGCGTCAGAGGAAGATTCCAGACCGGGAAGGTCTCAAACTTGGCATAGCCGGCGGCGGTACCGTGCTTATGCTCGTGATACAGCTGCGAGAGGCAAGTGGCGAGCTTGCCCGAGCCGGGGCCGGGCGCCGTCACGACGACGAGCGGACGAGTGGTCTCGACAAACTCGTTCTTGCCGTAGCCATCGTCGGACACGATCAGATCGACATCGTGCGGATACCCCTCGATGGGATAGTGCAGCTTGGCGGGAATACCGAGCGCGTTCAGGCGGTTGCGGAACACATCGGCAGCAGGCTGGCCGGCGTACTGGGTGATGACCACAGCCGCGACGGCAAAGCCGTTGCCGCGGAACAGGTCAACCAGGCGCAGCACATCCTCGTCATAGGTAATGCCAAGGTCACCACGAGCCTTGTTTTTCTCGATGTGGTTCGCGTTAATCGCGATGATAACCTCAACATCGTCGGCGATGCTCTTGAGCATGCGGAACTTGCTGTCCGGTTCAAAACCCGGCAGCACGCGGCTCGCATGATAGTCATCGAACAGCTTACCGCCAAACTCCAAATAGAGCTTGCCACCAAACTGCGAGATGCGCTCCTTAATGTGAGCAGCCTGCAGCTCGATATACTTCGCGTTGTCGAAACCCTGGCGCATATATGGCTCCCGTCCCGTTTCCATTTAATGTCTTAGGCGATTATAACGGAGCCTGCCCTCCCCGATGCCCAGGCCATCAACAGGCACCAACCAAACACGCCATCGATAAGTTGCGGTGAAATAGCTCCTGTTTAACCCCTCAAGACGGCCAAACGGGAACTATTCCACCGCAACTTCCCCTTTTGGCGCAAAGTAACCTGACCCCTTTGCACCAACAGCAGAAACGTCGCGGGCAGAGAACGGACAGCGAACAGGCACCAGAGCGAGCAAGCCGCCCCCTGCGCCAACAATGGCAGCGCCGCAGGGTGAGCATAAGTCAGCGAAAGCCCACCAGAGCGAGCAAGGTGACGTGAAAGAGGAGGGCATAGGCCTTTTGGCCATGCCCGACGATTGAACGTCAGATTGCCGCTCTGGCGGGCTTGCAGCGTCGAGTGGTTCCGGCGTTTGGTAAAACGCCGGAACACAAGAGCGCCCCCTCCCGCGCACGGAACGGGAGGGGGCTAAAGGTAGGAGTCTACCGGTGGGTTGACCCCACCGGAAAGACGATGACCAGGTGATCCTTTGCAGGATCGTCAAGGTTTCCGTGGGGTACCCGTTGGGTACTTAGAGCATCACGCAGGCGACGGTCAGAATGATGGCGCAGGCGACGGAGAGAGCGACGATGAGCTTGAGAGCAAACTTGAGCCAGGTCGTCCACTCGATCTTAGCCAGAGCGAGACCGCCCATGATGGCACCAGAGGTCGGGGTGAACAGGTTCACGACGCCGATGGCGGCGGAGAAGATCATGACCATGACCTCGGGCGAGAAGCCGAGCTTAACAGCCAGCGGTCCCATGATGGGCATGGAGACAGTAGCCATACCGGAGGTCGAGGGGATCAGGAAGGACAGGCCGAAGTAGACCAGGAAGCTCATGGGAGCGAAGATCACGCCGGACAGGCCAGCCAGAGCATTGGCGGCAGCGTCGAGGACGTAGACGTCGAGGCCGGTGCTAGCCATGAGGACGGAGATACCACGGGCGAGAGCGATGACGAGGACAACGGACATCATGTCGGCAGCGCCGGTGATGAAGGTGTTGACGATCTGCTTCTCGGACAGGCCACCGATGATACCGATCAGGACAGCCATGAGGAAGAACCAGGTGGAAGCCTCGTCGAAGTACCACTGGCCAATGGGCAGGCCGGTGATCAGGGCAGACCAGCCCTGAACGATGGCGTTACCGTCGGCGTCATAGACAGCGCCAGCATCGAAGAAGTTGGCGACGCCCTCGTTGAGGTCGGCCAGCGGGATGAAGCCGACGATCATGACGACGAAGGTGAAGGCAAAGGCGATCAGAACACCCTTCTGACGACCGGTGAGCTTGACCTCCTTGTGAACCTCGGAAGCAGCCTTGCCGTGAGCCTCTTCGGCGTCCTTGAGCTCCTGCATCGAAAGGATGGTGGAACCCTTGTCAGCCTTGACCTTCTTGGCATAGCTCATGACGAAGAGGATGGACATAACAGTGGTAACAATCCACAGGACGGCACCGAGGCCGATGATGATGGACTGGTTGACCTCAATGCCAACGCCGGTCAGAGCGTCGACGGCAGCGCCGACGGCGAACGGGTTAACCGTGGAGCCCAGGCAGCCGCAGCCAGCGCCGAGCAGGACGGTGGCAGCACCGACCATAGGGTCGAAGCCAGCAGCCATCATGGTGGCGGCGAGCAGGGCGTAGAAGGGAACGGTCTCCTCGCACATACCATAGGTGGTACCACCGAGGGAGAAGATGAACATCAGCACGGGAATGAGCATGATCTCATTGCCCTTAAGCTTCTGCACCAGAACAGCAATGCCGTTGTCCAGGGCGCCGGTCTCGGTCATCATGCCGAGGAAGCCGCCGAGGATCATAACGAAGAGGCAGACGGGCAGAGCGTCAGCGAAGCCCTTGACCGGGGCGGTGCAGAAATCGCTCAGGCGGGCAGCGGTAACCGCGCCACCGGACGTACCGGAGACGATAACGGTAACAACCGCGACGATTGCCAGCAGAGCAAGAAGAATGGTGAACGATGAAGGCATACCGCGCTTTTTCTTAGCGGTCTCAGTCATAGTTCTCATCCCCCCTTCATAAATCATTTACTGATCTCGCCCGAAGCGGCTCTTCCGTGCCGTGCATGTCGCTCGGTGCGAGATTTTTACCAGACAAAAGCGCTCGGGGTGCGCAGGAATGCACCCCGAGCGAGATGCTAGATGCTCTTACTTGAGCGTGGCGTACATGACAGCCTTGATGGTGTGCATGCGGTTCTCGGCCTCGTCGAAGACCTTGGAAGCGGGGCTCTCGAAGACCTCGTCGGTGACCTCCTGCTCGGTGATGCCGAACTGCTCGCACTTCTCGGCGCCAATGGTGGTGTTGGTGTCGTGGAAGCTGGGCAGGCAGTGCAGGAAGATGGCACCCGGGTTGGCCATAGCCATGACCTCGGAGGTGACACGATACGGGGTGAGCTGAGCGATGCGCTCGGCCCAGACCTCGTCAGGCTCGCCCATGGAGACCCACACGTCGGTGTAGATAACGTCGGCACCGGTGACGCCGTCCTTGACGTCGGTGGTCAGCTTGATGGTGCAGCCGTTGGCCTCGGCGATGGGCTTGCAGGCCTCGATGACGTCGTCAGCGGGCATGCACTCCTCGGGGCCGCAGGCCACGAAGTTCATGCCGAGCTTGGAGCAAACGACCATGAGAGAGCGAGCAACGTTGTTCTTGCAGTCACCCATGAAGACGAGGGTCTTGCCCTTGATGTCGTAGTTGAAGTTCTCCTGGACGGTCAGGATGTCGGCGAGCATCTGGGTGGGATGCCACTCAGTGGTCAGGCCGTTCCACACGGGCACGCCGGACTTAGCAGCGAGCTCCTCGACGTCGTCCTGGGCAAAGCCACGGAACTCGATGCCATCATACATGCGGCCGAGAACACGGGCGGTATCCTCGATGGACTCCTTCTTGCCCATCTGCGACGAACCCGGATCGAGGTAGGTGACGCCCATGCCCAGATCCATGCCGCCGACCTCGAAGGCGCAGCGGGTACGAGTGGAGGTCTTCTGGAAGAGCAGAACGATGTTCTTGCCCTCGAGATAGCGGTGCGGAACGCCAGCGCGCTTCATATCCTTGAAGTTCTTGGAGAGCTTGAGCAGGTACTCGATCTCCTCGGTGGTGAGGTCGAGGAGCTTGAGGAAGCTACGGCCGGAGAGGTTAACACCCATGGTTCGTTTCCTTTCGAAGAAATGAATTACGTAAGTATTAGTGTCGCCCGTTTGACGGGCGAAACCGGTGCGGTTGTAGGGAGACCGCACCGGAAACGGAAAGACTTAGAGGTCCTCGCGCCAGAAGGGCATGCTCATGCAGCGCGGGCCGCCGCGG